>JACQNR010000343.1 GCA_016202975.1 Acidobacteriota bacterium | reverse complement strand
GCCGCCCAGAGTCGCAGCACTTCCGCCCCGTGAGTCTTGATGATGTCCATCGGCTCGATCACGTTTCCGATGGATTTCGACATGGCGCGGCCCTGGGCGTCGAGCACCCAGCCGTGCGTGAGCACCTGCCGGTAAGGCGCGCCGCCGTGCGTGCACATGGCCACCAGCAGCGAACTGTGAAACCATCCGCGATACTGATCGCCCGCCTCCAGATAAACGTCGGACGGCCAGGGCAAATCGGGGCGCCGGCCCAGCACCGCAAAGTGGCTGGTTCCCGCTTCGAACCAGACATCGATGATGTCGGTTTCCTTGCGGAGATTAGTGCCCCCGCAGGTGGGGCACCTGGTCCCGGGAGGAAGCAGGTCTTCCACCGGATGCGTGAACCAGGCGTCGCTTCCCTCTTGTCGGAATACCTCAATCGTTTTTCGCGCGAGCTGGGCGCCGAACTCCGGCGGGTCGATGAGCGGCTTGTGACACTGCTCGCAATGAAAAACCGTAATGGGGACGCCCCAGACGCGCTGGCGGGAAATGCACCAGTCGGGGCGCGTCTCGATCATGTTGTAGATGCGCGGCTCGCCCCACGCCGGCAGCCATTTTACTTTGCGGATTTCGTCGAGTGTCCGCTGGCGAAGCTGGTTATGGTCAATGCTGATAAACCACTGTTCGGCGGCCCGAAATATGATGGGATTGTGGCATCGCCAGCAGTGCGGATAGGAGTGCGAGAGAAATCCCGGCTCGCCTACCAGCGCACCGCGCGATTCGAGGAGAGCAATGATCGGATCGTTGGCATCGAAAACTTTCTGACCCTTGTAGTCGGGCAAGCCTTCGGTGAATTCTCCCGCAGTTCCCACCGGGCAATAGATTTCAATCCCGTAGGACATGCCGGTCTGATAGTCTTCGCGCCCGTGCCCGGGTGCGGTGTGGACGGCGCCGGTGCCATCGTCCGCCGTGACGTACTGCGCCAGCACGCCGAGCACTCGCCGTTCGAGAAAGGGGTGCCGGAATTCCGTCCGCTCCAGTTTCCGGCCCGGGATGCGCGCGATGATTTCCGTGGCGTTCAGGCCGGTCGCGGCGAGCGTCGGCTCAAAGCGGCGGCTTTCGAGCAAATAGACGTCACCATTTTCCGCAGCGGCCGCAACGTACTCGAACTCAGGGTGGAAGGCCACGGCCATGCTGGCCGGGAGCGTCCAGGGCGTGGTGGTCCAGATGACCACATAAACATTCCGTCCCGCGAGCGCCGGGTCGAGCACGGCAGGATCGCTCCGCAACGCGTAGCGCACGTAGATCGATGGGCTGCGATGCTCTTCGTACTCGACTTCGGCTTCGGCCAGCGCCGTCTGGCAATGGATGCACCAGTATACCGGCTTGAGGCCACGATAGACGTAACCCTTTTCGAGGAATTTCAGGAACGCCTCGGCGATCAGCGCCTCGTACTCGAAGTTCATCGTCAGGTAAGGCTTATCCCACTCGCCGAGGACGCCCAAGCGGCGAAAGTCCTGGCGCTGAATATCGACGTATTTCTCCGCATACCGGCGGCAAGCTTGGCGTATTTCAACCACGCTCATCTTGGCCTTGCGCGGCCCAAGTTCCTTGTCGATGTTGATTTCAATCGGCAGGCCGTGACAGTCCCACCCCGGCAGGTACGGCGCATTGAAACCCTGCATCGTCTTGGTCTTGACGATGAGGTCTTTCAGGATTTTATTAAGCGCGGTGCCAAGATGAATGCGGTTGTTCGCGTACGGAGGTCCATCGTGCATGGTAAAGATGGGCGCGTCTTGGCGCGCCCCCCGGATCTGTTCGTAGAGGCCTTCCCGATTCCACTTCTCGAGCCACTTTGGCTCGTTCTGCGGAAGGTTGGCCTTCATCGAGAAGCTGGTTCGCGGCAGGTTAAGGGTGTCCTTGAGTTCGAGGGGCTTCAGCATGAATTCTCCGGTGAGAACGTTGAGGAATCATTATAGGGAACGGTCTTGAGCTCGGCAACTAATCCGTGCAGGAACTGCAACATGGCCATTGGTCAAGCGTATGCCTAGGGGAGGTATCAGCGTATCCAGAGGTCTTTGTCGACTGTGGGTTATTCTAAATTAGGCTAGTGCGCTACGCCGGCGGGAAAGCCCCGCCGGCGCGCGGAATCGAAGGGTCACGCGGCCAGGGAAGGAGGCCGCAAATGGGTTTGAACAACTCGAAGGATATCGTCGTCAGACATGGGTTTCTCGATGTAATCGATGGCGCCCATCTGCATGGCTTCAAGATAGCAATCCATATCCAGGCAGCGCGTCAGGACGACCGTCGGCAGGCGGCGGTCAACAGCCAGGACGCGTTCCAGCACTGCTCGCCCTTCAAATGCGTGACTTCCCTGCTCGACCAGAATGAAATCATAATTCCCATTCTCGACAAGCGTTGCACCTTGGGTAAGCGATTCACAAGCGTTGACATCAAATCCGTGCTCCCGCAAGACCCGGCTGAGCTGTTCGAGGTCCCGCTGCTCATCTTCGACGACCAATATCTTCTTTCCGGTCGGACCCTGCAGTTTGGGTCCCGCCCGGTTGTTAACGACTTGGCTCGTCATCGTCGCCCTCCTTTCTCTGCGTGTCTGCTCCATCTCGAGGGATGAAGAGCGGGATGCCCTCCGCCGCGAAATCCCCCCGCCCGCCCGTCAGGGCAGGCGCCCCCGGAGCTGACCGCATATTTCGCCCCTCCTCGTGCCTGCAAAGTTCACCAATCACTTTGCACAAAGGGGCCTGCCCGTTGCTGAACGCCGCGCCATACGCCAGCATACCGGGTTTCCTAATGGTTCACTATTAACGTTCGCTCTTTGGTTTCGTCGCCTAAAACCCGTCCAGCAATGGAACGCCCGGAGAAGTCTCAGCGCGTGTCGTCAGATGGGCGTTCAGTCCACCATGCTACAGAGGCGATTCTCTCTTGTCAAGCCGCAAATGCGTTATTATGTACTCGTGAAATAATGGTTTACTAGGGCATAAACCCCGGTGCGAAGTAATTCAATAATAGTATACTTTGCAAGCGCTTACAGGAAACGCCTCGGCCTCCTAGAGACTCAAAATTGTTCACAGTCAGTTAACAATTTTATAGAGGACGTGGCTGGAAGCGTTTCCAGCCCCGCTGGCCTCGCGCGGCTTGTACGCCGGGGGCGCGACCCGTCGAAGGCCGTTCCCGCACAAGATTTCGCGGTATTCGCGCACTATATCCACTCGAATCGGCCATTCTAAAGCACGAACACCACTTGGGAACTCCTAACAATTTGGCGCACGGCCTCCCACCTTCTCCCGAAGTTCGGCAAGAACTCGTAACAGGGTTGTGAACAGAACTGGAAATTTCTTGACCCGGCACTCAATTCCTGTATCCTCGCCAATTTACACCTTCTACGCTTAGAGGTCTGCAGGCAAATATGGCGGCAACCCCCAATTCCGGGATAAGCAGCCTCACCGATATTACCAACGCGCGCCGCTGGGGGATCATCGCTCTGCTTTTTGTCGCATCCATGATCAATTACATGGACCGAGCCACACTGTCTTATGCGCTCCCGCCCCTGTCCGACGACCTTCGCCTTGACCCCATGCAGAAGGGCTATCTGGTTTCAGCGTTTTTCTGGTCTTATGCCTACATGCAAATTCCCATCGGCTGGGTCGCCGATCGATTCCATTTGAAGTGGGTCTACGCCGGGCTGTTCGCCGTTTGGTCGCTGGCTTGTGGCTTTGTGGGGCTTGCGAACACGCTGAGCGTCCTCATTGGACTACGGATCTTGCTGGGTCTGGGTGAATCGATATACCTGCCGGGAGGCATGAAGGTGGTCAGCCAGATGTTTCCGCCCGACCGGCGCGGATTGCCTTCCGGCCTTTTCGATTTCGGGACGCGCATCGGGTTGGTCCTGGGTGGGGTGATCATTCCGGCGTTGACTATCCTCTATGGCTGGCGGGCCATGTTCATGGTCGTTGGATTCGCCGCGCTGCTGTGGTTGATACCGTGGCTGCTTACCTACCCCGGGCGCGCGCTCGATACGAACCGGGGGGATTTGATCCAAAAACCCTCGGACCGTAAGGAATCCTTCGTGGTTCTTTTCTATCCGTTCTTGCTCCTGCTTTCCCCGCTCTGGTTTCTGCTGAACGCCTTGCTCGCCAATCCCCTCCCGAGGTCCAGCGAGTCGCCAACCTGGGGACCCATCCTGCGATTTTTCGAACTTCTCCGAAACCGCAATCTCTTCGGAATCATCCTTGGGTTTTTCTGCTTTGACTATTTCTGGTATGTTCTGCTCACCTGGTTGCCCGATTACCTGGTCAAGGGAAGAGGGATGCCTATCGAAAAGGCAGGTCATCTCACCGCGATTACCTTCTTCATCTTCGGAGTCACGGAACCCATCGGCGGCTGGATCGCCGACCGCCTCATCCGACGAGGTTGGAGTGAAACGCGAACGCGTAAAGGCATCGTGACAATAGGATGGGTGACCGGGTTGCTCATGATTCCGGCCGGTTTCGTCAAGAGCGATGCGACGGCTCTCTTCTGTATCTTTGGCGCCGCATTCGTGGGCCTCTCAACAGGAAACTTACTGGCCATCCTCCAGTGCTGCGCACCTCCGGACAAAGTGGGCACGTGGACAGGGGTGAAGAATTACTCCGGAAACCTGGGGGGTATCGCGGCGCCGCTGCTCATGGGTTACCTGCTCAAGCACACGGATTCATATGGTTACGGCTTCGCGGTCGGCGCCATCTTGCTCCTCTTGGGGCTGATTCCCTATTGGCTCATCGTGCAGGAACTTGAACCGCCAAGAGTAGTGATGAACGGTGAATGATGAACGATGAACCCAAAACCATGAACACGGAGAAGCCCGATCTTAAGATTCGGACCAAGGAATTCGCTTTGCGGGTCATCCGCCTGTACACCGCCTTGCCCAAGACAACCGAGGGGCAGGTCGTGGGAAAACAATTGCTGCGGAGCGGGACTTCGGTGGGGGCAAACTATCGCGAGGCAACACGAGCCCGGTCACTGGCGGAGTTCATAAGCAAAATCGAGACCGCCCTGCAAGAACTCGAGGAGACTTCATATTGGCTCGAACTACTTGATGAGGTTAAAGCCACGGAGCATGTAGTCATTCCAAATTTACGGAGAGAGGCTGAAGAACTGATTGCTATCTTAGTCGCATCAGTTAAAACAGTGAAGAAAGGTGAAAACGTAGGCCGCTGATGAATCGACATTTGTTACTCGCATTTCCTCTTTGGGCCAACGGGTGTTCATCGTTCATCATTCATCATTCATCGTTTCCGTATGTGGTCACAATTCCTTAATCCGCTTGGATCGATGGCGCTGTCGGCCCTTGCAGCGGCGATTCCGCTGGCGGTCCTCCTGATCTTGATGGGCGGACTGCGCAAGTCTGGCGCGGTTTCGGCGGCATGGGGGCTGGGCGCGTCCTTCCTTCTCGCCGTGCTCATCTGGAAAATGCCCGTCAAACTTGCGGCCCTGAGCGCGGGTTTCGGCGTCATTTTCGCCCTTTGGCCCATCCTGTGGATCGTCTTCACGGCCCTCTGGCTCTACAACCTTTCGGTTGAGACCGGAAAATTTGACCTCTTTCGACGTTGGATGGTCGAGCACGCTTCGGACGACGCGCGCCTGCAAGCCATTCTGGTGGCGTTCTGTTTCGGCGCATTGCTGGAGGGCATGGCAGGATTCGGCGCGCCGGTTGCCATTGCCGCCTTCCTACTCCTGGGTCTCGGCTTCACCCCGAAGAAGGCGGTAGTCATCGCCCTGATCGCCAACACCGCGCCCGTCGCCTTCGGCAGCCTGGGAATTCCTATCGTTGCGCTCGCCGGCGTCACGGGTCTCGATCAGATGAAGCTCTCCGCCATGGTGGGACGGCAACTCCCATTTCTTTCCTTCGTGCTGCCTACCTATATTGCCTGGGTGGCCGGCGACCGGAAGAGTCTAAGGGGCGCGCTGGGGGGCGCACTCGTCTGCGGCGGAGCTTTCGCACTCACGCAGTTCGCTGTCTCCAATTTCTGGGGGCCTTATGCGGCCGACATTGCCGCCGCGCTGGCATCGATCGCCGCTTTTGTCGCCTACCTCAAGCTACGCCCCAAGGCCGCGGGCAACCCCGTGAGCTCAGGACCCCAACTCACCTTCGGCGAATCTCTCGCCGCCTGGGCTCCGTGGGTCGCGCTTGCCGCAGTCATGATCCCGTGGTCAGGGCTCAATGTCATGCGGTTCGGCCAGTCCACCTTGAACATCCCCGGATTGCACAACGCGGTTGTCTTGACGCTCTACCAGCGGCCTTATCCCGCCGGTTACAACTTCCAGCCTCTTTCGGCCGGAACTGGCGCGCTCGTTGCAGTGCTGTTGACCGCACTCATATTTCGCGCACAGCCCGGCATAGTCCTGCGTTCGGCCATCGGTACTTTACGCCAGCTCCTTAAGCCCGGACTGACCGTGTGCCTCATCGTGGCCCTCGCCTACCTCTACAATTATTCTGGAATGATCTACACTCTCGGAGCCGCGCTGGCCTCGCTTGGTCCCTTATTTCCGTTCTTCAGCGGATTCCTGGGATGGGTCGCCTGCTTCCTTTCCGGGAGCGACACAGCCAGCAATCTGCTTTTCGGAAATCTGCAGGTTGCCGCCGCAAACCAAATCGGTGTGAATCCCATCCTCCTGGCCGCAACCAACTCTTCGGGAGCTGTCGCGGGAAAAATGATCTCACCTCAAAACGTTGCGGTGGGCGTTACGACGGTCGGATTAATCGGAAAGGAAGGCGATATTGTTCGCGCCACCTTCTGGCACAGTATTCTGATGGCAACGCTGCTGAGCGCGCTATCCCTCGCGCAGGCCTATTGGCTCAAGTGGATGATTCCGTAGAACACGTAAGCGTCCGGTGAACCCATCTTCCGCGGTCGACGGTCACGCTGGCGTTTATCCGGTTGCTTTACGACCCGGAGCGCGAAGCCTGCGACTTGAAGCTAGACAGAGGGAGGACGGCTGGCGCTGCGTCAGGCCGAGCCGGTATCCATCCTGGACGACATCCAGACCTCTCCCTTGGTTCGCCGTCGGTAGCGTCTGGCTATTTCTCGGACTGCAAGCGGCCTAACTGTTCGCGCACCTTGTCTGCAAAGGGAGAGTCCGGGTG
>JACQNR010000334.1 GCA_016202975.1 Acidobacteriota bacterium | reverse complement strand
TCCGTCATCGGTGCTACAGTTCTCATCGGGTGTAAGCTCCTTTCCAGGATTTGGTTTTAGGTCGTCAGCCCAAAACCAGCTTACACCCTCCAACCTACACACACAGACTTACATCACCGGGGATAGGAGATAGAGCGATCTGAAACCGGCCCCCCCTGTTGCCAGTGCTTCGAGGCCGACGATTGATAGGAGATAGCGGCCTCCAAAAGTGCACCCCCCTGTCGTCGGTGTCGGATCGCTCTATCTCCTATCCCGTCAATCGAACTTGCCCGCTCCGGGCATACAACCGCACCGCTTTACGGTGAATCCAACATACGAATGGGCTTGCTGTAAGCCTTTGAGCGGAGTAAATTGAAATCGATCAGCCGCCCGTCGCTTCCGGATGGAGCTTCTGCAATGAAGAAATTTTGGCCAATGGCAGCAGCGCTTTTCGTGCTGGTTGTCCCTTCTGCCCTCCTGGCGCAAGAAGAGAATTCCTTCACGATCAAAGCAGGCACACCGCTGGAAGTCCGCCTGATGACCACCCTGAGCACGCGCACCAACAAGGAAGGCGATCCCTTTTCAGCAAAAATGGTGGAATCGATTATCCATAAGGGCGAAGACGTCATTCCCGTCGGGAGCTATATCGAAGGTAGGGTGACGTTTGCCAAAGAAGCCGGAAGAATCAAGGGCAAATCGGAGATGCGCCTGGTGGCGGACAGCATCACGACGCCTCAGGACGTAAAGTACGTCATTACCGCCGGCCTCGAGGATGCGCGCGGTATGGGCGGCGCCAAGGTGAAGGGAAAGGAAGGCACCATCGAAGGTGGCGGAACAAGCGCCAAGGGCGGCGCGATAGAATCCGGAGTCGGCGCGGGCGGGGGCGCCGCGATTGGCGGTATCGCCGGGGGCGGTACGGGAGCTCTTTACGGCGCGGGCATTGGACTGGTTGCGGGGGGCCTCCACCACCTGTTCAAGAAGGGACAAGATGTGACCCTTCCCATCGGAACCGAAATGACCTTTGTCATCTCCCGCGATTCGATTGCACAGAAAGTGGAGAAAGGCGATAAATCTGCCGAGGCAGATTCTGAGCCGCCGGATTTGAGGCGGGACGCCGACAAGCCCAGCAGCCAGTAGCCTTGGGGCCCCTTTCAGGGTACACTCGGTCTGGGGGTGCACGGAGTCGAACATGACCAAATCAATCCTTCGCGGCGTGGCCACAATCGCATGTCTGGCGGTGGGCACCGCCTTCGCCCAGGAGCCTGCCCAGCGGCCCCTGCTCCCCGCCGGAAGCCTGATTCGAGTTCGCCTCAAGACCACGCTTAGCGACAAGACTAACAAGCAAGGCGATCCCTTTACTGCCATGTTGTACGAGCCGGTGACCGCCAATGGCGAAGAAGTCATTCCCGCCGGAAGCATACTGAACGGCCACGTGGCCTTTGTCAAAGAGTCGGGCCGCGTGAAGGGCGTGGCGGAACTGCGCCTGGTAGCCGATAACATCGTATTGCCCGACGAGGAAGCTCACTACAACCTCTCGGCGACGCTCGAAGACGCGCAGGGCGCGGATTGCCAGAAGGTCGATTCCTCGTCGGAAGAAGGCACGATTAAAGGCTGCGGGAAAACCGCCAAGGGCATGGCCAAGAATACGGCCATCGGCACCGGAGTCGGAGCCGCAGGCGGGCTCATGGTGGGCTTGATCAATCGCGGCGGATGCGATTATTACTACGGATGCTATCCGAGCAGCGGGCCGGGCGTAGGCGCCTCCGTTCTTTACGGCGCGGGCATCGGGGCAGGTACGGCCTTGATTTACAGCATTTTCAAACACAACAAGCACGTCATCCTGGTCCAGGGCGCGGAGCTGACCTTTGTTATCAACCGCTCGGTGGGCGCGGACGGCCAGCCCGTGGCAGCCGCCACAGACGCAGCGGCTCCCCCACCGCCTGCAAAAAGTCCTCCCCCGGAAACACCCAAGCCGTAACATTCCGTCAGGGCATGGCTTCAGCCATGCCGAAAGGCTCGCAGACATCATTTTGAAACCTCCTCTTCGCCGCCCCGACCATTCGGGACGGCGAAGAGGAGGAGATTCATTCTTGGTTCCTTCTGGCGGGACGGCTAAAGTGTCTGTGTGATAACTAGGTTTTCCACTGGGTGCCATTATTTGTCTAGAGTCTTAACTACTGTAGAATCAGTGAAACATAGTTTCGCGAACCCTGTGGAAATCGCATTTTCTCGAGTTATCACCCAGACTCTAAAGCCGTCCCCTGACGATTCCCAGGCAGGGTATTGTCGAAAAATGGAGAGGAAGTGCAGATTGACGGCACGCCCCCGCCTTGCGAAAAACGGCGGTGAGGACACAGCCCCTACAGTCAGCGGCGCTTCTTCACAATGTCCGCGACGATCTGGTGGCCGTGGAAGCGGCCGTTTTCGATGAAGATTTCGTTGGTATCCATGCCGGCGATAATCACGCCCGCGAGATAAATCCCCGGCAAGTTGCTCTCCAGTGTTTCGGTGTTGCAGACCGGCCGCATCGTCTGCGGACTGATTTCGACGCCAAAGGCGCGTAGCAGCGCGAAGTCGGGCTGGTAGCCGGTAAGGGCGAAGACGTAATCGTTCTTAATCCTCCGCGGGGGCTGGCCCGCCTGTTCGATGCCAATCCATTCGGGCGCGATTTCCCTTACCTGCGCATTAAACAATGCCTTGATCGAGCCCTCCTTGATGCGGTTTTCGATGTCGGGACGAATCCAGTACTTGATATGGCGGCTCAGCTCCGCCTCGCGCACGATCATCGCGACCTCGGCGCCGTGCCGCGCCAGGTCGAGCGCCGCCACCGCCGCTGAATTCGCCGCGCCAATCACCGCCACTTTCTGACCGCAGAACTG
>JACQNR010000335.1 GCA_016202975.1 Acidobacteriota bacterium | reverse complement strand
TCCTGAAACCGCGTCGTGCTGGTGACCCCTTGCACCTCCGCCACCCAGCTGCTGGTCAGGCGGAAGCGCCCGTCGAGCCCGACCACGCGGTTCGAGGACGAGCCCAATTCACGGTCCGTAAAGATCAATCCGATGTTGGACTGCTTCAGGATGTCGCGCTGCAGGCGCAGCACGCCGAACTTGGCGCGTTTGCCGAACAGCGGGTCGGAGGGCGCAGCAATCTTGCCGGGCGCTTCATCGTCGGCAAAGAGCGTCCCGAGCCCCCACGGGCCCTTTTTCCCCGTCAAGCGGACCCCGAATTGGGGGTCTGCGATGCGTCGGGTAAAGAAAAGATTCATGGGCGTCTTGAAGAAGTCGGCGTTCTCGAGAAAGAAGGGGCGCTTCTCCTCAAAGAACACTTCAAAGCGCCGGTTTAGGGTGATCTGCGGCTCGTCGGATTCTACCTGGCTGAAGTCGGGATTTACGGCTACGTCGAGCACGAAGCTGTCTTTCAGCACAATCTTGGCGTCGAGACCCGCCGTGGGATCGAAAGTCTTGCTCACGAAGCGCGGCCCGGCGGGGTCCTGCGCGTCGAGCGCTCGATAAGATCGCCCAAACACATAAGGCACCAGCTGGAAGTTGCGCCCGGGTGAAATATTGCTCAACCCGTGCATGTCTGCTTCCTGCGTCAACTCGCCTTCGATCCGGGTGGAGATCTTCGGCCAGGAGCTATCTTCGTTGATGCGCGGACAACTCCGCCAGAGTTCAATGCCCCACGTCTGCTCTTCCGATGGCTTGAAGCGCATGCTTTTGAACGGAACCGCCATCCAGACTACATAACCGCGGTCGGTCATCTGGCCGCGAGAGTGCCACACCGTGTCCCAGGAATAATCGTTGCCGGAGCCCTCCGTCCAGAGGTTGTCGGACTGCACGCCCAGGGGGTTCGACTGAAACTGGTAAGAACGACGCTGGTCGTGAAACGTGTCGAGGTCGAGGACCACGAAGTCATCGTCGAAAATCTTCTCGCGGCGGGCCATGCGACCCCGCACCTTGTGCGGCTCGGAGTCGAAGCAGAGAAATACTGCATAGAAGTTCTTGTCGTCGTAGCCTAAGAAAACTTCCGTGGGCTGCGTGGCGGGTTCGCCGTCGTGGGGAATGTACTGTGTGAAGCCTTCAACTTTGACCATCTTTTGGGCGATTTCCCCGCGGGGCTTCATGTCGAGAAAATCTTCGATCTTCGGCGGAGCGGTAAGGCGCGGAACATGCACTTGGGCGCGCGCCTTCGCGGCATCCGGAAGGGCTTGGAGTGGCAATGGAGATAACGTGGAAACTATCAGAAAAATGAGAGAGAGAATATGGCGCGAGCTGCTGGTCGAATTTAGGCGCATGAGCCACGCCGCCCCTGATTCCTGCGGGGTCCCTGCCTTAACTTTTCCCGAATCACTCACCGGGTCAAGCAGGTTTGAAGTGCTGTCCAGATTAACACAGTCCAGCAAGACCCCACGCGTCTGAGAAAGAAAATTTTGGTTTGAACCCGAAGCATCGTCAGTTGCGGCCACTGGACTTGGCAGCGGGATAGTGATGGGTTCTGTAATCCATGACGTCCTGCTCGAGGACATTCAGATTGGATTCCGCGCGCGACTCATGGGTTTCGACCTCGAGCTCACGCTGCAACCTCGCCATGCAGACGCCCGGGCCATCCTGGAATTTCAAACGGCCGACGCAGAACTCCTTGGATAGGACTTTGACGGTAAACTCGCGAGCTTCCTCGGGTACGTTGATGACGTGGAAAGAATAGATCCGGGAATCGATGACATTCTCGAAACCGCGATACTGGATGATCATAAGCGAAACCCCTTCTGACTTCCGGGAGCTTTGCCCCGCCGGCCCGATGTGCACTGGCTCGAAGAGGTGCATTCCGGCCCGCCCGGGAGTTCACATACGGACGGCCTGAATCAAGTCTCCCTCGGGAGCTAAATCCTCAGGCTCCCCGCCTCTTTAAGGCGACTTTGTCTTCAACGACCTGAAAGACCGCCTCAGAAGCACTCAGCTTTCTCACACCCACCCGGCGAAAATACACCAACGTCTGCTGCCGGTCGCACTCCAGAATCGTGCCCCATCCGTGCTTGTCGTGGCGTACGTATTGTCCAACGGATAATTTCATGAGTTGCCTCGCGATCTATGGGCGCCCGCCCCGGAATGAACTTCTCTCCCGCCCGCCTTGAGAACGCCCAAACCCCGTGCGCTGCGGCTGAGCTTCATTCACGGTCAGCGTGCGGCCCTCCAGAGTCTGCCCATTCAGCCCGGCGACAACCCGCTGCAGGTCTTCACCTTCCGCCAGTTCGACAAAGCCGAATCCGCGGGAGCTCCCGGTCAACTTGTCACGAATCACCATTGCGGAGACCACTTGATAGCCGGCGTTGATGACGTATTCGTTGAGATGGGCATCGGTCACGGTATGGGGTAGATTCCCCACATAAAGTTTAGGTGCCAAATAATCCTCCGATTAACGGCTGCCCGCAGTGGTCAGCCGGAATAGGGTTGCCCGCAAGGCTCACCCTCTAAAGAATCACCCTTGTCGGCGCCGCGCAGTACGTTGCCGGTTACTTGGGCACGGCGATCGCGCTTTCTGCTCCGGACTTCACAACCACCAGCGCTTTCCGGTATGCCTGGATCGTCACACGCTGGAGAGTCCGGCGCTTTCTTAATCGATGAAATCGCGCTTTGTCACCATTTCTAGCCGACATAATTTCTCCTTTCAAAGGTTTTAGAGCGACTCGATTCGCCGGTGCGGGTGAATGATCCCTTGGATGGAGAGACGCGGTCCAGGTTTCAGAGCCATCAGCGAGATAACGAATGTCGCAACGCACACCAAATCAAGCCCGAAAAACATCGGAGCGGAAAAGGTGAATGGGAAAACGGGGTTGAAAAGCATCGCGATCGAGAGGAACACTCCCCCCCAAAGGTGCTTGCCGGCGCGGAAAGCCTGGATCACAGCAGTCAGGGCGGTGACACAGACCAGCAACTCCAGAACCATCCGGAAGTTCGATGAGGATCGCAGCATCAATCCCAGAAGCAACGCCATGATGGAAAGCCATTTCATAAACCTGGAAGTCATCAGAATCCTCTTTTCCTATTTAGAATCTGACAGTTGTGAAACAGGGCGATAGGCATTTGGGCCACCATCAAAGGTTGACGTCCAGAACGGTTGTCGTCTATGGAAGAGAAATATCAGGTAACCTGAATCAGTTCAGGTAACCAGGAAGGTGAATAGACATGGTCATCTTCTTAACCATATTAGGTGAATTTACTTTACTTGTCAATGTCAATGTGCGATGCTCTGCGAAAGTTCGCGTGGATTCAACATTGAAAGTTAATCGCCGGGAGAATTTCAGTGGATATTCCTTTGGTAATTCGGCAGCGGCTTATTCAACTTGGCCTCGAGCAGAAGGACTTGGCGATGGCTGCCCAAGTCACAGAGTCATACATTTCTCAATTGCTAACCCGGAAGAAGGCACCTCCCGCCCCGGAACGGACGGATATCTATGACCGGATGGGAAGTTTCCTGAAGCTGCCGAGCGGCGAACTGGCGAAACTGGCCGAACTTCAGCGCCGAGAGACGGTCAAAAGAAAAATCGTGGACCCGCCCGCGCCCTTGTTCAATGAGATCCGGAACTTCGTACTCCACAAGTGCGCTCCCGGCAAGGTGATCGAGGTCCGCACCATTCTTGAGAAGCAGCCCTTCGGTGAGCTCGAGCGCCTGGTCACCCAGAAGCTTCTGGATGTTGCGAAACGAATCGCCCGGGAAGAATTGCGGAATGAGGAGTGGCTGCGCATGATGGCTCGATTCGGGCATCGCAGCTACGAGCAGATGCGGGTCATCGTACTGGACTTCCTGGATACTGATGTCTTTAGCATCTCGATTGAGAACTGTGCCGCGTTCCTTGATCCGTTGATCGAATCGTGGGATATCGACCTAGAAACATTCAGCATGGACATCTTCTTGAACCGGCGCGTAACCCCCGGCCACCCCAAGCGATTCGAGTTTGTGGAAACGGAGCCCGGACAGCCGCAGGAAGAGGAGCCCGGGTTTCGGGATTTCCTTCAGGATCGTTCCCTGAGCGGCGACGCCAGCAAGGAGGAAATCGTGTTTCTCCGCAAGCTCCGGTTCAAGACCCGGAGGCCGACGCCGCTTTACTACTATCGAGAATTGCAGAACCTCCGGGACCCCCTGCATTTTCGCAGCTCGCACGCCCACACCAAGGATATCTAGCAGGTTGATGAAAAAGTCGAAAAAACGCTTGTCTTGCCGCACTTTAACAATCGTAAGTTCCTTGTTTTCAGCATAGGCTATATCACTAGTC
>JACQNR010000331.1 GCA_016202975.1 Acidobacteriota bacterium | reverse complement strand
GTGGGTACCCGATCGCGGAAACTTTCCGTGTCGAGGTTCAGGTTGGTCTCATCGAACCTGTCCAGCACTTCGCGCTGCACGAGGGAGTCGAGAAAACCCAGGTCGCACACCATGCCGGTCTCGCGGTCCACGCGGCCCGCCACTGTGACGTCGAGCACGTAGTTATGGCCGTGGCCATGGGGATTATTGCATTTGCCGTAAAGACGCGCGTTATCTTCGGGACTCAACTCCGGGGCGTCGAGGCGATGCGCCGCGCAGAACCGGTATCGTCGTGTCAGGTAAACCATCACTCTCCCAAATAATCCACAAAGAGATCGGGCGTTTCGTAAAGCCGGATGCGATGGAGTTTCCCTATCCGGAGCTTCGGCGCGATCAGCTTCCAGATTTCGATGGCGATATTTTCGGTGGTGGGTATTGTCGTCGCGAAGGCCGGCACTTCCTTGTTCAGGAAGCGGTGATCCATCAGGTCGAGAACTTCTTTCTCCAGAATCTTCTTCAGCTCCTTCAGGTCCATCACCATGCCGGTGGCGGGATCGACTTCTCCCGCCACGGTAACTTCCACGGCGTAGTTATGCCCGTGGCCGTGCGGGTTGTTGCACTTGCCGAAGATGCGGCGGTTTTCCTCCGCGCTGAATTTCGGATTGTGGTAGTAGTGCGAGGCGGCAAATTCCGCCCGGCGCGTCACGTAAATCATAGTTACCCTCGGGTCGAGCAACCGCGTCCTCTCCAGTAAACTATTCCGCTCCAAACATGGGCGCGCGCGGAGTTGAGCAAAAGCAATGCGAGCAGCCCGGCGCCCACAAGCTGATAAGGCGCCAGCCTCGCGTCAAATCCGATGTCTTCGAGGGCGCGGCCGTATCGTGCCTGGCGAATCAACAGCAGGAGAAAACAACCCGCCAGACCAAGGCCGGTCACCTGCCCGCCGAGTCCTGCTGCGAAAACGATCGCCAGCGCCAGGAACGCCGCGGCGGGGAAAATATCCGCCACCAGCAGTTCCGCAGCTTTCCCCATGACCCGGCCAAGGTTGCGCTCGTACAGCACAAAGAGATTCTTGGTCCACCCGCGCCACATTTCGCCAAAGGTGCGGTACATCCGTGTGCGCACCCAGAGCGCACCGGGTAGAAAAAGCAGCTTCCCGCCGGCTCTCTTCACCCGCCGCGCCAGGGCCACATCCTCCAGAATTTCGCCACGGACGGCCTCGTGGCCCCCGGCGCGCTCGTAGACCTCGCGGCGGATCAGAACATACTGCCCGTTCGCGGCTGCGACCGGCGAATCGGGGTTCGACACATCATCGAACCGGAACCGGCGCGCGAGTTCCACAAAGATGAGTGGAATCACCGCCTTCTCCCACCACGTCGGAGTCTCCTGCCCGGGCGAAACGGAGAGCAAGTCGATCGCCCTGCTCGTAGCGCGCCTGAGGAGCGATTCGAGACTTCCCTCCAAGTGCTCCGTATCCGCGTCGGTCAAAAGAAGCCATTCAGCCCGCGCCTCGCGCGCGCCCGTCGCAACGGCGTGCGCCTTGCCGGTCCAGCCTTCGGGCAGTGGCCCGGTTCGGAGAACCCGCAACACAGGGAATTCCGGCTTCAGCCGTGCCAGTATTTCCGGCGTCCGGTCGCTCGACTGGTCGTCCACCACCAGGATCTCAGCGACATGCGCCTGGGCGGCGACGGAGCGGACCACGCGCTCGATGTTGGCTTCTTCATCGCGCGCAGGGATCACCACAGAAACCCAGCCGGCATCCGAATTCATCATGCGTGAGGACCGCTCGTGCGCGCCCCTGGGCCGAAGCGAAGGCGGCGGCGCGAAAGATGCCGCAGTCGAAGCGAGCTTCCATTATATATAATGGGTGGTGCCCGCATGAGCAAAATCAATCTTGTCCGGCCGCTGATTCTCGCCTCTATCGTGGGTGCGACCGTCTTCTTTGCGATTCACTCGCGCCTCGCCGCGCCCGTCCGTGTCGGCGGCGCGGCGCCGGACTTTACCCTTCCCAAACTCGAGGGCGGGGACGTCTCACTCAAGGACTTCCGCGGCCGCGTCGTGGTGCTGAACTTCTGGGCGACCTGGTGCCCGCCCTGCGTCGAGGAGATGCCCAGCCTGAATTCGTTTGCGGAACAGATGGGATCGGAGGGGGTCACGGTGCTCGGCGTGAGCGTTGATTACGACGCCAAGGCGCTTCGCCAGTTCGTCCAGCGTAACGACGTGCGGTTCCCCATCGCGCGAGACATGGCGCAGCGCGTCTCCGGGCAGTACGGCACGTTCAAGTTTCCGGAGACGTACATCATCGACAGAGAGGGGAATATTTCCGAAAAGCTGCTGGGCGCCGTCGATTGGCAGGACCCGCGCATCGTCAGCCGAGTGCGAAATCTCGCTTCGCCAGCAAGATAAACAGGCCGCGTGGCGCTCACGGGGAGCGCATGGCGGCCCGCTTAAGCCTTGTACAATTGCTCGCGCACGGTCCGCCAGAGGTGTATGACGTCCGCGACCACCTCCGCCTCGGATATATTGAGCTTCGCCGCGCGGTTTTCCAGTTTTGCGCGATAGATCACACCCGCAAGCTCGGCGGCAACGATCGGGGTCATATCGCTGCCTGCGGCGGAAACCTTCTTTCCCGCCTTCTTTTTCTGTTTCGCCATTGTTACCTCGCTTCCACGATTAGTAGCTCGCGATTCTAACATAGAGAATCGGCCCGTGCTGAGGCGCCTCGCGGGGCCGCGCGACGGCTTCCTCATGTTGCCGGATGGCCGTCGACAAGGTACGATTTGAGATGAAGTCTTATGGCCAAAGACCCGGTTTGCGGAATGACGGTTGACCCGGCGAAAGCCGCAGGTACGCACGAATACCACGGGCAGCTATACTATTTCTGCGCGCCGTCATGCCTTGAGAAATTCCGCCAAGACCCCGAGCACTATCTCAAGCCCCAACCGCAACTCGTCTCTATCGGAATCGGCCCTGCACCGCCGCACAAACCCAAGCCGGAAAAAACCGGCGATTTCACCTGCCCGATGCATCCGGAGGTCCGCCAGGAAGGGCCGGGCGCCTGCCCCGATTGCGGCATGGGCCTCGAGCCCTACATAGCCGCGGCGCCGAAGACAAAAACCGAATACACCTGCCCGATGCACCCCGAAGTCGCGAAAGCTGAGCCGGGCGCCTGCCCCATTTGCGGGATGGCCCTCGAGCCGCGCACCGTCACGCTCGAGGAAGAAAAGAACCCAGATCTCGAGGACATGACGCGGCGCTTCTGGATCAGTGCCGTCTTGACCCTGCCGGTGTTGTTGCTGGCCATGTCGGAAATGATCCCCGGCCAACCCGTTCAACATGCGCTGCCGGGGTGGCTGTTCGCGGGCATTCAACTGGGCCTCACTACGCCGGTGGTCCTCTGGGGGGGCTGGCCGTTCTTCGAGCGCGGCTGGCGCTCCATTGTGACTCGGCGTCTGAACATGTTTACGCTCATCGCCATGGGCACGGGTGCGGCCTACTCGTACAGCGTTGTCGCGACGCTCTTCCCTTCTCTCTTTCCCGATTCCTTCCGGATGCACGGTCAAGTGGCCGTTTACTTCGAAGCCGCCGCCGTCATCACCACGCTCGTCCTGCTGGGCCAGGTGCTCGAACTGCGGGCGCGCAGCCAGACCTCGGGCGCCATCAAGGCGTTGCTGGGTCTTGCGCCCAAGACGGCGCGCGTTGTCGAAAGCGATGCAAGCGAGCGGGACGTGCCGCTCGACCAAGTTCATGCTGGAGACCGGTTGCGCGTCCGTCCGGGAGAAAAGGTTCCCGTCGATGGAGTCGTCATCGAAGGCGCGAGCTCAGTGGATGAATCGATGGTGACGGGAGAGCCGATACCGGCCGAGAAGAACGCCGGGGACCGCGTCACCGGTGGCACCGTCAATGGTACAGGCAGCTTCCTGATGCGAGCCGAACGCGTGGGCAGCGATACTCTCCTCGCGCACATCGTGCGCATGGTCAGCGAAGCGCAGCGCAGCCGAGCGCCCATCCAGCGCCTTGCCGATACGGTTTCCGCTTACTTTGTCCCCGCCGTGGGGGGCGTGGCGGCCATCACCTTTGTGGCGTGGGCGCTCTGGGGTCCCGAGCCGCGCCTGGCGCACGCGCTCGTCAATGCCGTCGCCGTCCTCATTATCGCCTGCCCGTGCGCCCTCGGGCTTGCGACGCCCATGTCCATCATGGTCGGGACGGGCCGCGGCGCCCGCGCAGGTGTGCTGATCCGGAATGCCGAGGCACTTGAAACACTGGAAAAGGTGAATGTCCTGGTCGTCGATAAGACCGGAACGCTCACCGAGGGCAAGCCCCGGCTAGCTGACGTTCGCCCGATTGCCGGCGGGAATGAAAATGAACTTCTCCACCTTGCCGCAAGCCTCGAGCGAGGAAGCGAGCATCCTCTCGCCGCTGCCATTACTCGCAGCGCGCAGGAAAGAGGCCTCCCCCTTTCTGATGTCACGGAGTTCAGGTCGTTCACCGGTGAAGGAGTGCAGGGGAAAGTCGAGGGCAAGCAAGTTGCGCTCGGCAATGCAAGACTGTTTGAGCGGCTTTCTATCGGCCTCGGCGACCTCGCTGCCGAAGCCCAGTCTCTGCGGCGCGAAGGCCGGACGGTGGTGTTTGTCACTGTGGATGAAAAGCCCGCCGGGCTGCTTGCCGTTGCGGATTCCATCAAAGCGACCACTCCGGAGGCGATCCGCCTGTTGCATCAGGGAAATGTTCGAATCGTCATGCTCTCGGGCGATAGTCAGCACTCTGTGGAGGCCGTAGGGCGTGAACTGCGTCTGGACGAGGTGCGGGGAGAAGTGCCGCCCGAGCAGAAGGGCGAAATCGTAAAGCAGCTACAGGCGACGGGCCGCACGGTGGCCATGGCAGGCGACGGCATCAACGACGCCCCGGCGCTCGCGCAGGCGCACGTGGGAATTGCCATGGGGACCGGTACGGATGTGGCGATGGAAAGCGCCGGCATCACACTCGTGAAGGGCGACCTGCGCGGCATCGCGCGCGCGCGACGACTGAGCCGCGCCACCATGCGCAACATCCGCCAGAACCTTTTCTTCGCGCTGGTGTATAACATGGTGGGCGTGCCGATTGCGGCGGGCGCGCTGTACCCTGTCTTCGGGTTGTTGCTTAGCCCCATGATCGCCGCGGCGGCGATGACGTTCAGTTCTGTGTCCGTCATCACCAACGCGCTGCGTCTGCGAAAAGTGGCGCTCTAGCTGTACCGGCGACGTCCTCATCGCCGTTGAAAGCTTACCAAAATCTTCGGCGGAGAGGACGCCGCCGCTACGAGAAAGGCAAACCCAAATGACGTTCTTGACCACCCGATATACGCTCGCCAGAACTCTTCTCCCAAAAGACCTCGAGCGGTTGCGCGGCTTGACCACTCATTATGGAATTCTCGGAGTTTCTATCGAGGACGATACGCTGGCCGTCGAATACGACGCCTCGAGACTACACGAGGCGGAAGTGCTCGGCTGCGTCCGCCGCACGGGAATCCCCGTGAAGCCAGAAAAGGAAATCCCCCCGGGCGCCATCGACCATACAGGCGAATTCAAGGACTTCGCCTGGCCCACTACGGGCCTCAGCCCAGCTAATTCAACTCAGAAATAATCTTCCGCCGGTTTACTTGACGACCTTGACCGCGGCGTCGACATTCGAAACGCCGAGGATGACATTGGCGTTCCCTGCCCCTTTCAGGATGGTGGTGTAGGCAAAGGTAATGTCTACGCCGGCGTCGGCCAGTTTGCGGGTAATTTTTCCAAGCGCCCCGGGCCGGTCCGAGACGCGCACATTGAGGACCGATTCTTCGCTATACTTGAGTCCCATTTGATCGAGGACTCTCTTCGCCGTGTCGAGGTCGTTCACCACCAGCCGCACCGGTACATTACCCGGCTGATGAGGCGCCATCAGCCCGATAATGTTCGCGGCCTTCTCGGCCAGTCTGGTGCAGATCTCGGCAAGCACTCCACGCTTGTTTTCAACTACCACGGAAAGTTGCGTCACGACGGGCACGGTGGGTTCCTCCTCAAGCTCGCGCAATGGATAATTCGAACTCGATGAGGACTCTACACACAAATACAGCGACAAGCAACCCAGGCCGGGGGGGGCCGGCGATTTCGAAGGGGGTAAACGCGGGCATGGGCAGGGTAAAATCGCCGCCACAATGCCCACGAGGACGCTACCCCTGCTGATATAATAAGTCTCGGTATCCAAACGGTCCGAGCCTGACACAGCCTTCTAACCAGGTTCAACAACGCAAAGGAACACCATGAGCACCAACGGAACAAACTCTCTAAGCAGACTCCGCCGGATTGAACGCGTGGCACCGAGCGTCCCCGGCCTGAACGATCTTGCCGGGGACATTCACTCGGCCCTCGCGGCGCTCGGGCTCGACAGCACATGCCTGCGCGGGAAAACCATCGCGGTTTCGGCGGGCAGCCGGGGGATCGCGAGCTTTAGGGATATCGTCCGCGCGGTCTGCGCCTGGCTGAAAGCGCAGGGGGCGACGCCCTTCGTGTTTCCGGCGATGGGCAGCCACGGCGGCGCGACGGGCGAGGGGCAGAGGAAAATTCTCAAAGAATACGGCGTCACGCCGGAATTTGTCGGCGCCGAGATCCGCTCCGCCATGGAAACTGTCGCGGTCGGCAAAGCCGCGCAGGGATACCAGTCCTACATGGACCGCAACGCCTGGGAGTCCGACGGCGTTGTGGTGATCAATCGCATCAAGCCTCACACCGACTTCAGCGGCCAGATCGAAAGCGGCATTCTTAAGATGATCGCCGTGGGGATGGGCAAGGAAGACGGCGCACGCGAAACGCATCGCTGGGCGAGAAAGTTTGGCTTCGAGCAGGTCATTCGCTCGATGTCCGGCGTCGCGCTCGGTTCCGGGAAGATTCTCTGCTGCCTGGGCGTCATGGAAAACGAATTTCACGAAATTTGCGCCGTGCGTGCCGCGCGCCCCGCGGAGCTTCCTGCGGTCGAGGAAGAAGCCCTCAAACTCGCCCGCACGTTGGTCCCCCGGCTACCATTCGCCAAGCTGCAATTACTGGTTGTGGATGAGCTGGGAAAGAACATCAGCGGCTGCGGCATGGACACCAAAGTCATTGGCCGGGGGACAGAGCTTCAGCCCGGCGAGGCTCCGGACATTCAAGCGATCTATGTGCGCGACGTCACACACGAAAGCGGCGGCAACGCTATCGGCATGGGCCTTGCAGACGTGATGCACGAACGCCTGTTCCGCAAGATCGACTTTCAAAAGACCTATCTCAACTCGACCGTGGCGCTCAACCCGGCGCCCGCCAAGATGCCCCTCTACGTCCCGACCGACCGCGCCGCGCTCGAACTCATGCTGGGTCATCTGGGCCGACCCGGCCAGGAAGAGCTCAGGATGGCTTGGATTCGCAATACGCTGAGCCTGGGCCGAATTGCGGTTTCCGAAGTGCTGGCGCGCGAAGCTGCGGCGCTCCCCGGCTGGCGAGTTTTACCGGAGCCCGCAGAGATCCAGTTTGATCCGAACGGAAACCTTCCATCCTATATTTGACGTGCCTTTATGCAACGCTTGAGGCTGATGACTGCCCGATGGACATGGGCCATTCTCATCATGATGGGGGTAGCAAACCTGCCCGCGCATGCGGCCCGTCAGATTGAGAATGGGATCTCCAGCAGAAAAGGCTTGCAAAGATACCAAATGAGATCACGCACCTTGAAATGTGCAATGCTCGTCCTGTTCGTCTCCATTGTACTTTCGGGGAAGGACCAGGCCCAGGAAGGCGCAAGTAAACCAGCATCACCGCCGGAAGCACCGGCCAGAAGTTCTGCTCAAGACATAAGGTCAGTCTTAATGGGAGCCTCGCGCGCCAGCACTGCCAAAGTAACCGAGAGTGCATCTCGTCAGAAGGCCGAGGGGAAACAAGCCGAAAAGGGTCGCGAGCAGACTGGTGACTCCGCAGTGACGGAGCTCCGATCTTTGCGGCCCCACCAGCAAAATCAAGCTTTGGTTTCCATAGGCGGAAGCAAAAAGAAGGAATCCAAGGCTGGCCCACTCAAGGATTTTCACGGCGCGGTTTACGGCGGGTCGGGCTCCGGAAGCGGTGCCGCGGGCGCTTCAACCGGGGGGAGCACGCGAAGCGGCAGGACGAGTGTCTACGTCGGGGGTCAGAGCGGCCGAACTCGCCAGCCTCGCCAATAATTCATGCAATCAAAATCCGGTAGAATCATTCAATTCACGACGGTCGTTGTTACGTGCATCGTCATTGCGCTTGTCGCGGCCCCCGCCGCTGCAGACGTCCAGTGCGAGGCGGTGCCCAGCGCCATCCTCGGCCGCCCGGTCAGCGTCTGCGTGGCTTTGCCGCCGACGTACACATCCACACAGAAGCGCTTCCCTACCCTCTATTTTCTCCACGGGCTCTTTGAGAACGAACGCAGCTGGAGCGAGCGCGGTGGGCTGCAGATTCTCCAGGACCTTTGGGCGCGGGGTGAGGTGGGAGAATTTCTGGTGGTGTTGCCCGACGGGGGAAAGACTTTCTACATAAACGCCTATGACGGCCATGAACGCTACGAGGACTTCTTCATCAACGAACTGGTCCCTTGGGTTGACCGGACATACCGCACGATCGCTACACCGGCGGAGCGTGGGATCAGCGGCACATCCATGGGCGGTTTCGGGGCGCTGCACCTCGCGATGGAGCACCCAGACGTTTTCGGCTCCGTGAGCGCGCACAGCGCGGCGTTAATTCCCAAGATTCCCAACCCGCTGCCTTCCGAGGGTCGATGGGGCTTCTACGCCAGGGTTCTTCAGACTCCTTTCGGGTCGCCGCTGGATAGAGACTATTTTGACAGGAACAATCCCCTGACGCTCGCCGGGCACCCAGGCCAGTTCAGACAATTGAAGCTTTATTTCGATTGCGGCGAAAGCGATCGGTATGGCTTCGAAGCGGGGGCTCAGATGCTGCATGAAAAACTGAAGGCCGCAGGATTCCCGCACGAATTCACCCTGCGTCCCGGAGACCACGGCTGGAGCTACCTTAATCAATATCTGAAATTCTCACTCCTCTTTCACTGGCAGAGTTTCTCCCAGTCGGGAGGAAAATCGGTTGTGGCCGTGGGAGGGAGCCAGTGAGGCTTGGTGCTCGATGCTTGGTCGTGACTTTCCTCACGGTCGTCGGACCTTTGTGGGCGGGCGGAATCACCGCGTCGAACTCGGACGCCGAAGCGCGCGTTCTCGCCTACGTGCGCGAGCACACGGCCCCCGACCGGCCGCTGAGGGTCACTGATCTCTACAACAACATTTTCACCCAGCCCGACGAGCGCCGGGCACTGGACAAACTCTACCGCGCGTTTTTTCGAATTCCGCTTTTTGTCGCTCAATATCAGGCGAAGTTCGGCGTGCCACCCAAGTTGGAAAAGATCGCAGAGCAGTTCGATTTGAAATCTCCGCAGGACGCCGGAACGCTTCTGCTGGTGATGGAATCCGACCCGCGTGTCCCACGGTTCATCGAGCGCGATGCCAAGACGGGAGAAATCACCCGCGTCGATGAGCAAGTAATTCGCAGCGATCGGCGCTTCGCGGAGGCCACGGAGAAGCATCTAAGCGGCTGGGAGGGCACGCCCGCGCCGGATGTGACTCTGCCCGGGCTCGATTCGCCGGATGTGACATTCACAGGGCTACGGGGAAAGACCGTACTCCTTTACGTGTGGTTTACGGGATGCCCGCCGTGCATGAAACAAACCCCTGAACTCGTCGCGGTCGACCGCGAGCTGGCGGGACGCGGCCTCATGATCGTTGCCGCGAACGCCGACAAGCTGCTCGGCCTCGGATACGGTGACGAGGTGCGGAGGAGATACCGGACCGAACGGAAGATTGCCTTCCCGATGGCGGATTGGACCAGGGACGCCGACACAGCGCTCGGCAGCGTCTCGATTTTTCCCACGCTCTTCCTCATTGATTCCAAGGGCATCATCGTCCAGAATTGGGTCGGTTTCACCAGGAAGGAAATCCTTGAGTCTGCGGTAACGGCAGCATTATCTCCGCCGACTCCTTAGGAATCTCAAACAGCCCGAAGCGCGAAAACACGCGCCGGAGAAATGGAGAAGCAGCAACATGAAGAATTCCCGCAGGATTTTCGTAACTCTCGCCACGGTGACGGTCTTCGTGCTGGCGTCATTGCCGAGCCTGGGGCACGGTCAGGAACGCGGCGCCGCGAAGGCCACCGTCGGCAAGGCTCACGTGAGCCTTGATTACGGCCGTCCCGAACTCAACGGCCGCGACATGCTAGGCAAGATGCAGGCCGGCGCAGTGTGGCGAATCGGCGCGAACGAACCCACCACTCTCACCACCGATGCGGACCTCGATTTCGCCGGGAAGCGGCTTCCCAAAGGAAAGCACATTCTGCTGACACGGCTGGCGGAAGGGGGCAAATGGTCGCTGCTTGCCTCCACCAAGGGCGCGTTCCAATTCGAGGAAAGCGGGGTGCTCGGGGAAATTCCGCTCACTCTGACCACCGCAAAGGATTCCGTCGAGGAGCTGACGATCACGCTCACGGCCCAGGGCGACAAAGGAACGATCGAAATCGCCTGGGGGACCGCACGGCTCACCGGCACCTTCGCCTGCGCGAAGTAGATATTCGGAATTCACGACTGGGGACTCGGGATTCGTGCGGCGAGTCTCGAGTTTCCAGTTTCGAATTTCAGATTTGGCTCGAGCCCCGTCCCCAAATCGGCCTTCCATGCCTCCAGCGGTCCTTGCTCTGTTTGCCCATCCTGATGACGCCGAGTTTCTCTCCGGCGGTACGCTTGCCCATCTTTCCAGGTCGGGCGCACACATCCACATTGCCACGATGACGGCGGGGGACTGCGGCAGCGCCATACTGCCTCCTGAAAAAATCGCGCGCATTCGCCGCAAAGAGGCCGAGCGCGCGGCGGCCCGCGTTGGCGCGGAGTATTCCTGCCTGGGACTGAAGGATCTTCTTCTTATGTATGACGGCCCAACGCTGAAGAAAGTCTTCGAACTCCTCCGACGCGCGAATCCCGACATGGTCATAACGCATTCGCCCAGCGACTACATGGTGGACCACGAAACAACAAGCCGCCTCGTCCAGACCGCGTGCTTTGGCGCGATGGCCCCCAATTTCCGTACGGGGGCGCGCGACGCCGCGCCCGCTACGCGCGTCATTCCCCACCTCTATTACGTTCAGCCATTTGGCGGCCGCGATATCCTCGGCGATGAAGTTCGTCCGCGCCTGGTAGTGGATATTTCTGCAACACTCGATGAAAAGAAAGCCCTGGTTGCCTGTCACGAGAGCCAGAGAGCCTGGCTCCGTTCGCAGCAGGACGTCGAACAGATGAGCGAACCCGTCGAGATCATGGCCCGACGCGTCGGGGCTCTGGCTGGTTTGGATGCGGGCGAGGGCTTTCGCCAGCACCTCGGCCAGGGATTCCCCCAATCCGACCCGCTGAGAGCATACCTGGGCGGCCTAGTTCGAACGGTCGAGGCCTGAGATTTATCCGGGCCGATCCAAAGCCCGCCGCCACACCCAGCCACGGTCAGTCGTATAATGGCAGCTGGCGGGGCTCATTCCGCCACGCTTCTTGAGCGAATTCACCAAGGGCCGGGAATCGTATTCTTCTCAACGTGAAGGGGATGGCGACGGTTGGACGGCGGCGCTGGCGAGCTTTGATCGCCGCCGGCATCCCCTCGTGGTGCTTTCTGTTCTTGTGCCCTTTTTTGTCCAAGCCAGCCCCAGGCCAGGAACTCTCGCCCGCTCCGGAATCCTACTGGGGTCGGCCGGTCACGCGAGTTCGTCTCGATTGCGACGCTTCCCTCACCCTGAATGATTTACCCGGACGGGTTACCCAGGGTGTGGGCGAGCCGCTGGATCGCAGTAAGGTCCAGGAATCCCTTAAGAATCTGTTTGCGTCGGGACGCTTCCGCGACCTTCGGGCGGATGTCTTGCCCCTCGATTCCGGAGTCGAGTTGGCGTTCGTGGCGCGCGCGGCCTATTTTGTGGGAATCGTCCGCGTCGAGGGCGTCCGGGACCCTCTTGCCCCGGGGGTTCTCGTGACGGCTTCCGGGTTGCGACTTGGAGAAAAATTTGATGAAGAGGACCTCGAGAGAGCCCGCGAACTCCTGTCCGGGGTCATGAAGGAAAACGCCTACTACGGGTCGAGTATCGTTTACCGCGTGACGCCCGATCCCCAAACCCAGGCGGCGGAAATCCTCTTTTCAGTCACACCCGGCAAGCCCGCCCGCCTGCATTCGGTCGAATTCCACGGCGATCTGGAAGTGCCGATTCAGAAGCTCACATCCAGCTCGGGATGGAAAGTCCGTGCGCAGCTTACTTCCGACCGGCTGGAGAGAGGTCTCTACAAGATTCACCAGTTGTATGTGAAACGAGGGTATCCGCAGGCGCTCATCACCATTCTCGCCCGCGAGTTGAACCCGCAGAACAACACGGAGACGCTGGCCATCCAGATTGTGGCGGGTCCCCGGGTGCACGTTCGGCTGGAGGGTGCCAAAGTCTCCCAATCCAAATTGCGGAGCATCCTACCCTTTGACCGGGAAGGCAGCCTGGATAAAACCGGCGTCGAGCTCGGCGCCAGGAATTTGAAGAACTATTTCGAGGAGAGAGGGTACTACGGGGCGAAGGTTGAAGGTCGCTCGGAGCGATCCCCGGATTCACGAGCCGTGGAAATCTCTTACCAGGTCGAGCTCGGTGAACCCGGCGCATTGGAGGGCTACGAATTTCGCGGTAACCAACACTTGCGCGAGGAAGAATTGAGGGCGGCAGTAACCATCGAGCCGCGCGATTTCTTCAGAAAGCAGGGGCGATTCAGCCGGGGACTTCTGGAGGGGGACGTTTCGAATCTCAAAGAAGTGTACGGGAGGAACGGGTATCCGAACGCCAAGATCCGCCCTGAGGTATTGGAGAATTATGAGGGTCGGCGGGGCAGTTTATACGTCGTCTTTCATATCGACGAGGGAACTCGCACGACGATAGGTCGGCTGGACCTGGAAGGTGCCAGCCGGAAAGCCGTGAACGAGATGTGGCCGGCGCTCCTCTCGAAACCCGGCCGTGCCTTTTCGCCCGTGAACGCGCAAATTGACCGCGAGACAATCACGCGCTACTACGCCGACCGGGGGTATGTCTCCGCCACATCGAATTTTGAAACCTCGCCCGCACCTCACCCTGGGGAGCTGAATCTGACCTTCCATATCGATCCGGGACCCGAAGAGAATGTCAAGCGTGTGGTCGTCCTGGGCCGTCACTTTACGCGCGCCGGAACCGTCTCGCGGGAGCTTGTGATCAAACCAGGGAATCCACTCCGCCAGACGGATGTCCTTGAAACCCAGCGCCGTCTTTATGATCTTGGCGTGCTCAGTCAGGTTCAAATTGCCCCTGAAGATCCCGGAAGTGAGGAAACGGATCGAACTGTGCTCGTAGGACTTGAGGAGGCCAAGCGCTGGACGGTTGGCTATGGCGGTGGCATCGAATTTCAGCGGCTAGGAAGCAACGATCCCCAAGGGGAATTCCAGGTCAGCCCCCGGGCTTCGCTGGAAGTTTCCCGCCTGAATGTGGGGGGGCGCGCGCAAACTGTTTCGTTACGAGGCCGCTATTCGAACATCGATAAGGGGGGAGCGATCAGCTATCTGATTCCGCGTTTCCCTACCCGCCGCGACCTGAGCTTGAATATCACGGCCCTCGCCCAGCGCAGCCGCGAAGTCGTC
Organism: Acidobacteriota bacterium; assembly: GCA_016202975.1. Lineage (GTDB taxonomy): Bacteria > Acidobacteriota > Terriglobia > UBA7540 > UBA7540 > JACQNR01. The sequence continues at coordinate 2,454 of JACQNR010000331.1, read as the reverse complement.
ACTTTTACAAGCCTGAGAAAAGAAGTCATCCTCAGCCTGGAAAAACGCTTCAGCCCCTCCGCTTACATCGCCACTCGCTTTAGCTTCCGCAAAGTGAAAGCTCTCGACTTTCCGCCGGGAACCGCGCAGCAGATTCCTATTTCCAGCCGCGATGCACGAATCGCCATGCTGGGGGTCAGCTACGCCGTCGACAAACGAGACGAGCCCACCGACGCTACCCGCGGCTCCTATTCGCTCGCCGATGCCGGAGTCTCCTGGAGAACGTTCGGCTCGGAATCGAATTTCGCGCGGCTGGCAGGTCAGAACGCCACCTACTACCGGATTTCACCGCATCTGGTTTTTGCACGCACGACGCGCCTCGCCGTCGAATCCATCGTGGGCAGCGTAGCTGCAGCCGGCGCCATCCCGCTGCCGGAACGCTTTTTCCTTGGGGGCAGTGAATCCCACCGCGGATTCTCCATCAACCAGGCAGGACCGCGTGACGCCATCGATGGTTTCCCGGTGGGCGGCGAAGCCCTTTTCTTCAATTCCCTCGAACTGCGTGTTCGGCTCGTGAATGACCGCCTCGGCATCGTGTTCTTCCAGGACGCAGGCAACGTGTTTTCGAAAGTTAAGCGAATGAAGCTTCTTAAGTTCACCCAGAATTCCCGTCTCGACTTGGATTACAACTCGCTGGCTGCCGGCATGGGATTGCGATACAAGACTCCGGTGGGACCATTCCGGGTGGATGTCGGGTACAATTTTAACCCACCGCGTTATCAGGTGATTCCCGATGGAACGCCCAATGGGATCCCAGATATTCGGCGGCTGCCCCATTTCCAGATTTTTGTTGGTATCGGGCAGAGCTTCTGAATATGCGAATTCGTTTTCTCATCCTTAGCGTTCTCGTTTTCTTGCCTCGAAGTTTGGGGGCTTCGACAGTGGACAGAATCGTCGTTTCGGTGGGAAATATCGGGATCACGCGGAGCGAAGTCGATCAGGAGGTCCGCTTTGCCCAGTTCCTGGACGGGCAGCCCCAGACTTCCACGCCAAGTGAAGCACAGTGGATGGCGGCGCGGGACCGCCTCGTCGAGCAGACGTTGCTCACGGAGGAGGCGGAGGCGGATCAAGCAGACCCAACCGGACTTTCTGAGGAGGCTACTCGCCTGGTCGACGAAGTCCGCCACCTCTACCCCGATGAGGCCGCTTATGGGGCCGCACTAGCCTCCACGGGGTATACGCAAGATCAAGCATTTCAAAGGCTTATAAGGAATGTGCGAATTGTCCGCCTGATCAATCGCCGGCTTCGACCCAATGCCTGGGTGGACCAGCGCGAAATTGAGACCTACTACAAAGAAACATTCTTACGTGAGTACGGGCAGCGCGAGCAGACCCCGCCGCCCAAGCTGGAGGATGTTGAGACGGTGATTCGTGAAACATTAACCCAGCAGAAGGTCGACCAGCTCCTCGACCAGTGGCTGAAGGAAATCCAAAACACGCGACGGGTCAAGGTCCATTCGAATTAGGGCGCGCACGCTCGTCTGTGGTGTTCGGGGCGGTGTAATATTTCGCGACACTTTCGCAAATTCTTGTACGTTTTGGGCGGACTGGCAGCGCTTGCCGCGTCGGGTCTCGCCATTCTCAGCACGCCCTGGGCGCAACGTTATCTTGAGCGGCGAATGATCGCCGCGCTGGAATCTGCTACGGGCGCTCGGGTCGAAATTCGTTCGTTCGACTTCCGCCCGCTCACCCTGGAATTTGTCTTGCACGACCTCCTGGTTCGCGGGAGCGAACCCTCCGCTGCCCCGCCGCTGTTTTCGGCCAAGACCGTCACGGTTCGAATGCGTCTCCGGGCTATCATTGAGCGAAAGCCGCTCTTGGCGAGCCTCGACTGGGACGAGGCCGAAATCCACCTCTCCGTGAGCCCCGAAGGGTCTACCAACATGCCTGAGTCGCCGGCGCACGAGTCCGCGCCCGCCGAATGGAGCGTCAGCCGCGTGGCCCTCTCGAAAACTAGCATCTTCTGGAATGACCAGCGGCTGCGCGTCGGTTTGGAGGCCGGCGATCTGGCCATCCTTGTTCGGCGAACTCCTACGGGAAAATACGCGGGAAGCATTTCCGCAACCGAAGTTCAAGTCCGCGGCCCGAAATTTGAGCTCCCACGAATCTCATTCAATGCGCAGGCGGAATTATCACGCGCAGGACTTGAGACGCAGGCACTTTCGTGGCAATGCGCGGGAGTCACCAGCCGCGGCAACCTGTCCGTTACCAGTTGGAACCCTCTAGGCCTTCGCTTCTCCTATAACTCCGACGGGGAAATTCGCGAATTGGCTGAGGTGTTCGGGCTTCGAGAGGTTCTGGGAGGCAGAGGAAACCTCAGGGGGACGCTAACCTATCATGACAAGATTCTTCAGGCAGAGGGCAAGATTGCCTTTCGGCAGTTGGAATTCCGGACGGGACAGGAAAATCTGAAGG
>JACQNR010000330.1 GCA_016202975.1 Acidobacteriota bacterium | reverse complement strand
GTGGAACGTGAACTCAATTCGATTCTGGTCGATTTCAGCCAGGTCCACATGCTTCGCCCCGACGCCTAGAGCGGGGCCGCTTACTGCGGTTTTTCGTTCCAGCCGCCGAACTTCTGCCAATCGAGGATGCGAAGGTGCTCCTCAGTGCGCGTGAGTTCGGAGTAATCCTTGCGGTTGCCTTCTGCCTGGTTGCCGTGTTGTGACTGGTAGAACCAATTCATCTCCTGCCTCTTCGCCGCCACCTCTCCGCTCAAGTAAACCCTGTAGTTTTCGTAATGATAGGGAGCCGGTTTGGAGCCCCCCGCGCCATAGGATATGTTGGCAAGGATTTGGGTCTTCGAGTCGATCCGCTGCTCCCGCAATAGTTCCTGGCAAGCTTTGACCACGAACCAATTGGCCGTGCGGTGATCCACGTGGCGCTCGTCCGGATGCGTGGTGATGATCATCGACGGATGGAAATCTGCGATGATCTGTTTTGTCGCATCCATCACGGACTCGCGCGCGTAGGCAAGGTTCGGTTTGAAGATGTTTTCATAGGGCGCATGGTCCGTGCCAAGGTAAATCGAACGGAAAGGCTTCGCCGAGCTGTCGTGCTGGAACCAGATGGTGCCCGAGCCGCCGTCGGGAAGACCCAGGAAAATCAGGTTGTCTCGCGGCACGCCGAGGTGCGCGAGCGCGTCCGCACTCTCCTCCATCCGCAGCAATCCGAATTCGCGCGCTTCGTTCGGGCCGCACGCCTTGGCATAGTAGCGCTCGCAGAAGCCAACGTCACCGCTCGTGAAGAACACCACGCGCACGGGAACGCCCGCTTCCACCGCCGCCCGAATCAATCCTCCGTAAGCCACTTCGTCATCCGGATGCGCGTTGAAAACCATGAGCGCGGCCGGCATACGATTAATAGCTATTTCTGCCGCAGCCGTCGCCAGCAGCCGCCCATCTGGCGTCGCAAGCCATAACTTGAGTTGGTACATGCCAGGAGGTGAGTCTGCCGGGATCGCCCACACCTCGGAGTTCACGTTGACAACCTCGCCGGCCTTAATACTCAGCCACGATTCAACCGGTACTGAGCGTACGACCTTCCCCGTCGAGTCGGCCACTCCCACCTTAAGGCCCGCACCGCTCCAATTCGTGTCGCTTGTGTTCTGCACGGATGCATTGATGCGGATCGTATCCCCAGGCCGGTACATCGTCTGCGAAGGGTCAATGGTAATCACAGGCGATATCTGGCCGGGACGATAAAACTCGCGGTACTTCTGGAAGTCGATCTCCGTGTTGTAGGAATGCGTAAAATTGGAACCGTAAGGCCACGGCCTTTCGCGGCCTGCGGCCCGGACCACGACGGGCGTGGTGAACTGCATGTCGTAGAGCTCGGTGCGGTCGGCGTTCCACACCGCCACGGTGTACGAGTTGACCTCGGGTGGCCGCTCGGCCTCGTTTCGTGCGGGGCCTCCCGAACCCAGAACGGCTGCCTGCCTTCCGCGCAAGAATGCCGCCTGCCCCGCTAGCGACATCGGGATGGTTACCTCATTGAGGGACGGGATGTTCACCTGGTCGCGCAGGACTTTGATTGCAAGGTCGGGGTTCTGCGTGCTACTCCCCGTCGCCTCATCTTTGTCAACAAGGGATATCCAGGGGTAATTGGCGTTCGAGAATTCCACGCGCAATCCTTTCGCATCCTGCGCCGATAGGTTCTGCAGAATTACCTCGCAGAGTATGGGTTGCCCGACGGCATAAAATGTTCGGTCCAGCGTCGCGCGCGCGATGCGAATGATTTTCCGGTACGCGGCAAATCCTCGAATCCTCTGCCGGCTGAACAGCCGGTGCTGGCTGCGGTCTTCCACGCGCAGGGTCACACTGTAGACACCCGTTGGAGCCTCACTAGGAATCAGCCAGCTTCCTTCAAAAACCGCCCGGCTCCCCTGGCCAACCGATTCGTCCGATTTCAAGTCAAGCTGCGCGCTGCTCACCGCCGTCGTTCCGACGAAAGAAACGTCTGCGAACACCAGGACCTGCTTGAAGTCCAATTTCGTTCCACTCGCCAGCTTGACTCGGAAGGAGGCCTGAGACCCCACTTGAAAGCCGGAGTCGGTCGGCGCACCTTCGACAACAATGCCGTCAGTGGCCCCGGCGGGCATCACAAAAAAGACCAGACCGAGAATTACTCTCAAGATAACTTTGCGCTGAATCATCCAGTCGCCCCTGCATTGGAATGGCACCGAGACATTATTCCGGCGGCGAGGCAATAGTTCAATATCCATTGGGGAAAATGACTTGCGAACTGCATTCCAGCCTCATAGAATGTGCCCGGTCCCGAAGAGCCGGTTCCCGGGAAAATACCTTGTCACGAATCTTGCTACCCAGTCGCAAATGGTGGGTTCTCGCGGCGGTCCCTGCCGTCTTGACCGCCTCCTTGATCTTACCCGACCGCCCTGGCAAGAGCGTGGCGGGAGAGCGCGCCTCAAGCCCACTTCCGGACAAGGCTTCAATTCAGGTCCTGCCCGGCGGTCTCTGGCGCGATCAATTCGGCGACGGCTGGCCCGGTGCGGCGCGGCTCGACAGCCCGGCGGACCGCGAAAACTTCCGGCGCTGGATGACCTTCCTTGCCGAATCCGCCTATTACCAGCCGTCAACACTCGCCCGTGCGGAAGTGAATGACTGCGCGGCGCTCATCCGCTTCGCTTACCGCAATGCGCTGATGGAACACACGCCGGCGTGGCGGCAATCACTGGAGCTGCGCTCGGCGCCGGGATTTGGAGACGTGGGGAAATTTTCCTACCCGGAGTGGCCTCTGGGACGAGGCCTGTTTCGGACGGAACCCGGCCCGTTTGTGACTCAAGACCTCGCGCAGCCCGTTTTTCAGGAATTCGCAGACGCCCAAACCCTTTTGAGGTACAACACGTTCGCCGTGTCTCGCGACCTTCGCGCCGCGCGGGCCGGTGACATCATTTTCTTCCGGCAGCCCGAGCAAGCCGAGCCATTCCATGCCATGCTCTTTGTCGGAAATTCGCATTTCCAGCCTCAGGGAGCCGACTGGATCATCTATCACACCGGCAGTTTGGACGGGGGTTCGGGGGAAGTTCGCCACGTTCAGGCGAGCGTGCTCGCCCGCCATCCAGAAGCGCGCTGGCGGCCACTTGAAGGAAACCCGCGCTTCCTCGGTGTGTATCGATTCGATATTTTGCGCTAACTGAAGATGAAACTCAGGTCTGACAACTCGCCATTTCCCGCCTTAGCAGCGGTATCCGTGCGCCGACTTGCGAAGTGGCGCTCGCAGATGGCCGCGTCAGCGCTGTCGCTTCTCGCATTCATCGCCGCCGCGTCGCCAGTGCGTGCTCAGGAAGAGCCGCAGTCGACTGAGCCCTTCTTCGCCGTCTCGTCGGACCAGACGTACTCGCCGTCCAAGCAGCCGCACATCGGGCTGCAATTCCGCCAGGTCGACCGCCTCGACTTTCGTGTCTATCGCGTCAAAGACCCGGCCAAATTCTTCGGGAAGCTCAAGGATGCGCATTCCTTCGGTAGCGAGAAGCAGCAACTGGCGCGCGAGAAGACCTGGCTCGAACGCTTTCACGACTGGAAGCGGGACCTGCGGAGTTCAATCCGGGATTATTTCCGTTACCAGCTTCGATACGAGACCCGCGCCCGCTTCCGGTCAGGCCAGGGCGAAGCCCAGCCTCAGCAGCGCATGCCGCTCGACGTGACCTCCTATGCGCAGATGCCGCTGCTCAACCGTGAACAACTGGTGCTCTCCTGGCGCGAACTTCTGCCCAAAACTCGTGACACGGAGTACCGGTCCGTCCCCATCGATCTCAAGCAAAAAGGCCTCTTCCTCGTCGAGGCGGCGAATCGCGAATTGCGCGCCTACACGCTGGTGATGGTGACCGACCTAGCTCTCGTTTCCAAGACTGCGCCCGGGCAGATTCTGCTCTACGTTGCGAACCGTTCAACCGGTGTGCCGGTCGAAGGCGCAACCGCCGTGGTGTTCAACAACCATCTGGAGATGACTCGGGGTGAAACGGACGCATCCGGCGTTTACCAGTCGACTTTCGAAAACATCAAGGTGGAAGACGCCATCATGGTGGCGACGAAAGACCAGGACATCGCCGCGACCAGCGTCGAGTCGTTCTTCTTTCACGACGCTTCGGCCACGGAGTACGTCGGCTATATCTACACGGACCGCCCCGTGTACCGCCCCGGTCACCAGGTGCAATTCAAAGGCATCCTGCGTGCGCGCAGGGCCGACCGTTACAGCCTGGACTTCGCCGATCCGGTCACAGTTGAAGTCAAGGATTCGCGCGACAAGACTATATTCCAGGAAAAGGTCAAGCTCTCGTCCTATGGGTCATTCAATGGCCAGGTGACGCTCGGGCCCCTGGCGCGCCTCGGCTACTACTCGATTGTCACCCACATTGGCGATAAAGAGATTTATGGCGGCTTTGAAGTGGAGGAATACAAGAAGCCCGAGTACGAAGTCACGGTCACGACGGACAAGGCGCGCTACCTCCAGGGCGAATCGATCCAGGCTACTATCAATGGCCGCTATTATTTTGGTTCACCCGTGGCACGGGGCCAGGTGAAATATTCCATCTACCGCTCGGGGTACTATTTTCCCTATTGGCGAGTCTTGTGGGGCGCCGAGGACGATGACTTCGGCGAATACGATTACGAGAACTACGGCGGGCAGGAAATCAAGCAAGGCAGCGGCCAACTCGACGCTGATGGTCTTCTGAAGGTCCAAGTCCCCACGCCGCTCGACGAAAACAAGCGAGCCTACCGCTACCGCATCGACGCGCGCGTCACCGACGCCGCGAACCGCGAAATCAGCGGCAGTCGCACGGTGCTCGTCGTCTACTCCACGGTCGTCGTGCTGCTCGATACAAACCGTTACGTCTATCGCGCCGGAGATTCCGCGGACATTACCGTGCGCGCCGTGGATTACGACATGCAGCCGGTCGCTACGGACGTGAGCCTGGCCTTTGAATCCCGAGAGAGCTGGTATCGCGACTCGCCCCGGCGGCTGCTCGCAACCGGCAAGGTCTCCACCGACGCGAAAGGCGTGGCGCATTACAAATACACCGTGCCGAATGTACCCTACGTTGTAGCGCGCGCGAGCGCTTTCGACTCGAACCGCCGCGAGGCCACGCACGAGACCAGCCTCTGGATCGCGGGGGCAACCTACGCGCAACCCAGCGAAGAAACTCCCGAACTCGAAATCTATCCTGACAAGCGCTTCTATCGCCCCGGAGACAAAGCGCGCATCCTCGTCGTTACCAACAACCCTGGCGCGCAAGTCCTGGTGACCACGGAAGGCCAGCAGGTATTCACCTGGTCACTGCAGGCCACGAAGGAATCGTCCTTTACGGTGGAGGTTCCCATCGAGGAGCGCTACGAGCCGAACTTCTTCTTTTCCGCCACCTACGTCAAGAACGAGCAGCTTTTTGAAAGCTCGAAGTCCATTTCGGTGCCCGCCACGGAAAAAGTCCTCAAAGTGACCGTGGAAACCGACAAGCCACAGTACCACCCCGGCGACCGTGTGAACTACTCCCTCAAGGCCGAGGATGCCGACGGGCATCCGGTCAGCGCCGAATTAAGCCTGGGAGTGGTGGACGAAGCCATCTACGCCGTGCGTCCGGAGAGCGCTCAGCCACCCGACAAGGTCTTTTACCGCCGCCGCTGGAATCAGGTTTACACGCAGTATTCCACTTCTTACTGGTTCACGGGCTATTCCGGCTTGCGGAAGCTGGACCTGGCGAAGCTGCGCGCGCCGACGCGCCTCGCCGATTTCAAAACGGCTCGGGTCGACCAGCCCAAGGTCCGCAAGGAATTTCCGGACACGACTTACTGGGCGCCGACCATCACGACGGATGCGAGCGGCCGGGCGCGCGCGTCATTCAATTTCCCCGACAACCTCACCACGTGGCGCGCCACGGTCCGCGCCGTAACGCGTTCGACGCTCGTCGGCCAGACGGTCCAAAAGGTCATTACGCGGAAGAACCTGATCCTCCGGCTCGCCGTTCCGCGCTTCTTCACGCAGGGTGATACCGCAACGGTAACCGGCATCGTGCACAACTATCTGGAGTCGGACAAGTCGGCGCGGGTGTCAATGGACGCCGAAGGCATCGAGCTCACGGGCGAGCGCGAGCAGACCGTCAGCGTCGCGAAGAATGGAGAGGCGGTCGTGACCTGGCAAGTTCGTGCACCGAAAATCGGCGAAGCCAAGTTTACCGCCATGGCGCTGACCGATGAGGAATCGGACGCCCTCGAACTCACCGCTCCCATCAAGCCCTGGGGGCTGCAGCTTAACTCCGCGCTATCCGGGTCAGTCCTTGCACAGCAAGCCAAGCTGACCCAGACAATTACCTTGCCGCGCGACATCAACCCGGATGCCTCGACTCTGCGCATCGACCTCGCGCCGTCGATGGCGGGCACCCTGATGTCGGCGCTGGATTTCCTCACCGCCTATCCTTACGGCTGCGTCGAGCAGACCATGTCGAGCTTCCTGCCCAACATCCTCGTCACCCAGGCGGTGAAGGAACTCGGCCTCACGCCGCCGCCCGCTTCGGCCGAACTGGAGAAGAAGATCGCCGCCGGGTTGCAGCGACTCTACCTCTTCCAGCACGAGGACGGCGGATGGGGATGGTGGCAGACCGACGAAACGCATCCCTTCATGACCGCATACGTCGTGGCGGGCCTGGCGCAGGCTAGAGATGCGGGCGTGCCCATCGATGAAAAGAATCTCGAGCGGGGGCGGAAGTCTCTGCTTCAACAGATTCGCGAAAACCCTCGCGCCATTTCCGATACCCGCGCTTATCTCCTCTACGCGCTGGCGCTCTCAGGCGACGTGGACCGTACTCTGGTCGATGGACTGCTTGAGTCGCGCGACAAATTCTCTCCCAGTGGAAATGCCATCACCGCGCTCCTGCTGTTGCGCCTCAAGGACCCTCGGGCTCAGGAATTCGCGCAGAAACTCGTGGAATCCGCACAGACCCAGGGTCCCTATGCGTGGTGGAAGTCCGAGCGCGTGGAGATGCTCGACTTCTCGTCCGACAATTCATTCGAGACGACCGCTTACGCGGTCAAGGCTCTGAGCAACCTGAACCCGAAGAGCGACCTGCTGCCCAAAGCCGCGCGCTGGCTCGTCGATCGGCGCTCCGATGGCTACTATTGGGTCTCGACCAAGCAAACAGCTACGGCGATCTTCGGCTTGATCGACTACCTCAAAGTGTCGGGGGAATTGAGGCCGAATTACTCGCTCAGCGTCTTTGTGAACGGGAAGAAGCTGGCTGACCGGCAGATCGCCGAAAAGGACATGGCGAACCCGCTTCCGATCGTGCTCTCCGCCGCGGCACCCGACGTCCACTCCGGTTCGAACGAAATTCGCGTCGAGAAGAATGGGCCGGGCGTGCTCTATTGGTCGGCCGCTGCATCGTACTACACCCGCGAGCCGAGGCCCGCGCCCGCCGGGAGTACGAAGCTCAATGTGGTGCGCGAATACTTCAAGCTCATTCCGGAAACGGTGGAGAACCGAATCGTGTATTCGGAGGCTCCGCTCACCGGGCCGGTCCAGAGCGGCGATGTGGTGGTCGTGCGCCTGACCGTCGATTCGACCGAGGAGCAGCAGTATCTGCAAATCGAAGATCCGATTCCGGCGGGATTTGAATTTATCGAGCAGGAAAACCTTTACGAGCTCAAGGCTCGGCCGTCGTGGTGGGAGTTCTACTATACGCAGCGCGAATTCCATGACGACCGGGCCGCGATGTTTGCGACGACGTTCGCGCGGGGGCAACGGCGCTTTCACTACCTGCTCAAGGCCGTGACGCCCGGGACGTTTCAGGCAGGCCCGGCGCGCGTGCTGCCCATGTACGAGCCGTCGCGCCAAGCTTCGACGCGCAGCGTAACGGTCACGGTGAATCCCAGATGAAGAATGCTCTTACAACCTGGAAGTGGAGCATCCTGGTCGTCGCACGCAGCCTGCTCGCCTTGCTGGCTGTTTCGGCCGTCGTCGCGGTTGGGCTGTACGGCGCTTACCGCTGGCTTTGGTTCCCCGCCGAGAGCGCGGTTTACTTGATGGCAGGCGGAATCTTATGGGGGGCGCTTGAATTTTTCGTTCTGGTGAGCGTTTTCGCAGCGACGGCCTCGGCGGCGAACGATGCTGCGGCGGTCGGCGCCCATTCCCTGCAATTGCCAAGGCTCGTGCGCTTCAGTCGGAGCGGTTGGCTGCGCTCCGCCGCATTTATATTTCTTGCCATCCTCTTTATAGGTGGAGTGCATTCCCTTTTCTCGTGGGTCAACAGCTATTCGCTGGAAGTTGCCTCGTGGCTGACGTTCCGTAGTGAGAAGCCCGTGGCGCAGGAATCGGCGGAAGCCGTCCTGAATTGGGTCGAGAACTTCTTGTGGGTTGTCGTGCTGGGCTTCTTGCTCGGTTTCCTGGTCACCTTGACGCGTGAGGGTTGGCGCGGAGCGCTGCGCGCCGCGCCTCGCCTGCTCGCGAATTCCTGCTGGCGCACGCCTTTCCCGACGGGATTAATCAGTGTCTTCGTGTTTGGCGGCCTCGCGTACCTGCTCGCCACATGGCACCCCGTAGTCTCTCCCGGATTCCTCGACTACTCCCAGGCAATCCTCCGCAACGGCACGGCGCTTCTCCTCACCGTCGCCGGATGGCTCTTCTGGATAGTCGCGCTCGCGCACTTCAGTCTTGCCACCGGAAATCCTCCCCATTCATCTGCGGCCAAATGACCGTGTGATCCTGAGGCAGGTGGGCTGCATTTCTTGGTGATTAGCGCTGCGCTTTAAGCCAGTCCAAATCTTCTGAAGTGGGATGTTCAAGCACTTGCCAGAGGGCTTCTTCTCCGCGCCGGCGGGCGAGTTCCGCGACGCGCTCAAGGGCAAGGGCATAGGAGGTTTCCATTTTCGCGCGAGCGGTCGGCGTGGAAGCTTCGGTGGGAATGACCGGCGGCGGCGAAACCTTTTGGCCGGTCAGGTAGAGAATCATCCCCTCCTCATACCAGCCGGGGACGGCGCAGGCGCGCAACCGGTGAATCACGAGGTGCAGCAATTCATGGCGCAGAGTAGTACGGAGAATTCCGCGCGATTCGAGAACACTCAGCGGTTGAAGGTCGATCGAGCGACCGTCGTTCGAGCCCGAAACCCACCCCGGCTGTCCGGTGGCTCGAATAAACTCCCCAGTGGAAAAGTGGGTGCGGACTGAGACGCGCGGCGGCAGGAGGCGCGAGCGAGTTCCCAGCTTGGTTCGTTCAGACTCGAGATATTCCAGGGACCTTTCGACGAGCGGCTCTTCCGCCGCAGGGAAGTGAAACTCAAAGTGCGCGCTGGAGAGAACTCGCCGGCGCTCCCCGCCGTCGGCGCTTTCGAGTGACGTCCCGGGGAAATAGTGCGCGAGAATGGCTTCGAATCCGATCCCAATCTGCCCCATATGGTCGGCCCCTGCCTGGCAGAGACCTACTCCGTGGCCAAGCCCGCGGCCGCGAAAAATCAGCCCGCCCTCGCCATGATAAATCTTATACAGATTGCTCTTGAGCGTGTTCCAACCGAGGCGCCGGTTAATCGCGTAGCGGAACGCGTTGGCATCGATTCGCTGCGAGGTGCTGGTCACCACCCGCAGCGTGCGAACCCGCCCCGAATCGTCCTTCTGCTCCACGAATAAGTCGTGAATCGGCCCCTGCAGGATCGGGACGACGTCTTCATTCATTACCCGCGTGATGTTGGTCCATGAGATCGCTTGTTGCCAAGCCCGCTGCCCGTCCCGCGCGCAATACGGGTCGAGGACACTGGTGAGATACGGCGCGGCTCGATCTGGCCAAACACTGGCCGCACTCGCCGTTCGGCCGCCGCAGTGCGCACTGTAATATGCGTCGATCAGTTTTCCCTGGACCTTCAGCACCAGCCCGGCCGTCCGATTTACCGCATCGGCAAGCGCGACGTTGGCGTCCTGGGCGAGGGGCGGACGAAAAAACTGGCAATGCGTCAGCGAGCAGAAATCGTACCCGTCGGGGCGATGACGCCCGCGTGAGGC
>JACQNR010000332.1 GCA_016202975.1 Acidobacteriota bacterium | reverse complement strand
GCCGCCATCGCCAACATGATGTGGAACTGGCGCATGCTGGCGGCCACGGGTGAGTCCCGCTTTATGGACGTCATCGAGCGCGCGCTATACAACGGCATCAACTCCGGCATGTCACTCGATGGAACGCTCTATTGCTACCGCAATCCCCTGGAGTCCTCGGGCGAGAAGATCCGCAACCCGTGGTACGACACCACCTGCTGCCCGCCCAATCTGCAGCGCATCTTCGCCTCGCTCCCCGGGTATCTTTACAGCACGAGCGCCGAGGGGCTTTACGTTCAAATGTTCCACAACTCCTCACTCGACTGGCGGCTCGAAAACGGTACGCCCATCAAAGTCACCCAGGAGTCGAAATACCCGTGGGAAGGCGACGTGACCATCACGGTGAGTCCGGCCGCGGCATCGGATTTCACCTTGTTCGTCAGGATCCCCGCGTGGGCGGACGGGGCGAATGTCGCCGTCAATGGCAAACCCGCGCCGGGCGTGGCAAAGCAAGGCGAGTATTTCGCCATCAAGCGTAACTGGAAGGCAGGCGACAAAGTCGAACTCTCGCTCCCCATGACGCCGCACCTCATTCTCGCCAACGAGCGCGTACGAGAGAATGTCGGTCGCGTCGCGGTCGAGCGCGGCCCGCTCGTCTATTGCCTTGAGCAGCACGATTATCCGGGCCGGGAGTCCATCTTCAATGCCATTCTTCCTGTGGGCACCACGCCAGCTAGGGGATTCAGGAGCGAGTTTCTGCCAGACAAACTGGGAGGGATCGTCGTTCTCAAGCACCGGGGAATCGCGAAGTCGAAACCCCTTACCGATGAGCCGCTCTACCGGACACTTGAGACCGCCAATCGAAGCGTAAACGGGCGCGCCGTGGAGTTGACGTTCATCCCGTACTACGCCTGGGCGAACCGCGAGCCGGATTCGATGCAGGTGTGGATCCCGTATACGCAAGCCCCTGGCGCCGGGCAATAGCAGGGTATCGAGTCGAAGTAACCCTTTCTGCTGGGCGGGCACAGCGGCAATGCAGTCGCCTTACAAGGACGCGCGAGTAGCCGCGACCTATGACCGGGTTGCGGTCCCGCACCATTTCGTCCGCCCTGCACGTGACCTGATTCACATGCTCGGCGTCGTCGCTTCCTGGCGCGTCCTGGATGTCGGCGCGGGGACCGGCGCGGCCACGATTCCCGCGGTGAACTCATTGGGCCCAACTGGATCCGTCGTGGCGCTCGAACCCTCGCTCGAGATGCTGAACGTGCTTCGCAGGAAGTGCACGGCGATGCCGGTGGCGGGTGAGGTTCCCGGTCTGCCCTTCGCGGGCGGGGTCTTCAACGCGGTTTTCGCCTGCTTCGCCCTATCCCATACGAAGTCTGTCGAGCTGGCGTTAACAGACATGGTGCGCGTCCTCAAACCCGGCGGAAGACTCGGAGTGACGTCATGGTCACCGAACCAGACCGAGGCAAGCCAGCTTTGGAGATCGATCGCGACGAAGTTCGTCCGCGAAGAAACGCTCGCGGAGGGCTATCGGAGGTTCGTGCCGTGGGAGGAGTGGTTGTCGGACCCAGACCGTCTTCGTCAAGCACTAACGCAATCGGGCCTACAAGATGTCGCGGTGTCGCGGGGCGATTATCCGGTGTCGATCAGCGTGGCGGACTTCCTTGCGATGAGAGAAGCCAGTGTCGAGGGACGGTTGCTTGCGGAAAACCTCGGACCTCAACAGCAAGCCGAACTGAAGCGGCACATGATCGTCGCTTTCGAGACAAGATTCCAACGCCGCCTCGAGTTCGTCCGCGAGGCCTTTCTGGCGTGCGGCACGAAACGGACGAGCTGATGACGCCCCGCTACTTCGTCGGCTTGGAGCGGAGAGCGGCAACCACCTTGGCACGTTCGGTCGTCAGGAAAGTCGTGATGGCCTGAATTGCAACTTCGTTCGCATCCGGCGACTCGCTTATCCTGTAGCCAAAGTCATTTCCGCCCGAGGCGGCGCGAATGAGAGCGATGGCTCCCGCGCGCAGATTGCCGTCCGAATCTCTCAAAGCGCGGCTGAATAGCTTCTGGCCATTATCCAGCCCCCCCACGATCTCGATCGGTGGCCCGGCGCCGACCCGCTTAACCACCTGGTCCGGCGTGAGCGCGCTACCTTCCGTGAAGCGCCAAACGCCAACCCTCGTGACGTCCATGGAAAGATTGGCTTCGCGCATCGCCTCCATCTTCTGTTGGAAGGCGGCTGCCGATTCTGCGGAGCCTTTTTCGGCATCGTCCTTGGGTGCTGACAGTTTCGCCGTGGCGATCGATTCGTCGAGCATTCTCGCCATGGCGCCTAATCCCTCGCTCGATCCCAAGACCGTCAGCACCGCAGCAGGCGCGATTCGCCGCGTGGGCTCGGCGCTCAGGAGCAGGGTAGCCACACGCGGGATGGCTTGGTCTTTAAGCGGAACGAAAGCTGACAGCAGTTCCGATGTGGGGCGTGGATGCGAGAGCTGCTGGACCAGGTAATCGAGGTCGCCCTTGCGGGTAGGCTCCAGCCTGGGCGCAAGTTCCACTTTCCCCTTGCGCAGCGCGTCGGTCTCCACGGTGACGGCCGGCTTCCGCTCCTGCTGCGCCTTGCGCTCTTTCTCCTTGCGCGCAATATCCCCAAGCGACTGCGCCGCGGCGCACGCGGCCAGTAACACCAGAGTGAGGATCAATCCTGATGTGGTTCTCATCGCTGCCCCCTGTTGGGTAGTTCGGCCCCGGCAACTGCCGGCACCGGGATTATCGCACATACTGTGCTGATTCGTTCACTCGCTCGCCGCGCTCAGCTTTTCCAGATCCAGCGCGCGAGCAAGCCGAGCCCGGCGAAGAGTTTCAGCCCGTCGAGCACCGTAAACGCGCCGTGCAACATGCGGAAGCGCGGCATCTCGCGCGGCGCCGGGTCGCGCGGAACGAAATCAATGCCCCGGCCGAGAGCGATGATTTCCGGCGTCACATAAAGCGTCAGCACCGCAACCACCGCGAGCATCATACCTGCGACAATGAGCGCCACCGAATCGCGCGGCGTCTGCCGCAGGAGCAAAACCAGAAGACCCAATCCGAGCACAAGCTGCGCCCAGCCGTAAGCGCGAAAGTAAGCGCGATTGATCTCCGAAGCGGCGTGACGCATGACGAGCCGTGTCTGGTCGGCGGTGAGTGTTTTCGTGGTCTCAGCCAGTTGCGGATTTGACCCTTCCAGCACGCGCCGCACAGCCCCAAAGGTCCCCGTCGCCGCAAACCACATGCTCAAGGTCATGGCCAGCCAGGCACTCAGGATCGCAACTTCAAACATTCGGCTTCGCCCCATAATTCAGTAAACGATGGAGGATGGATGATGAACGATGAGCAAAAGACCGATTGCCCTGTCATCCTGAGGAGTCCCGATGCAATCGGGACGACGAAGGACCTCTGCATTAAACTGGTCGGGAAAATGCGGAGATTCTTCGTCCCGATTTCATCGGGACGCAGAAT
>JACQNR010000362.1 GCA_016202975.1 Acidobacteriota bacterium | reverse complement strand
TGGCTGCAGAGGGCACCCGATTCACACGGGCCTATACGACCGCGCCGGTCTGCTCGGCTTCCCGTTCGGGGATCGCGACGGGGATGTATCAGACAAGTATCGGCGCTCACAACCACCGCAGTCGTCGCACTGACCTTCTGGCGAGCTTCGGCGTCGGCGCTCACAAGCAAGGCAGCCATCCCAGTGACGTTTTCCGGCTTCCCGACGGAGTCCACGTGTTTACGGACTACCTTCGTCAAGTTGGATATCATACGTCCAACGTGATTACCGCTGCTCCGGGGGTTCGCGGGTTGGGCAAGACCGACTTCAACTTCGACGTCGAGCAACCGTTCGACGGCACCGACTGGAACCAGCGAAAGACGGGCCAGCCCTTCTATGCGCAGATAAACTTCATGGAGACTCACCGTTCCTTTCACCGGTTTCCTACCAGACCAACCGATCCGGCATCGGTACACCTTCCTCCCTACTTACCCGATCACCCCGCAGTGCGCGAAGACTGGGCGATGTACCTGGACGACATGCAGCACCTGGACGTCAAAGTGGGCAAGGTGTTGGACCGCCTGAAGCAAGAAAACTTGCTGGATGAAACCATCATTTTTTTCTTTGGCGATAACGGCCGGCCTTGGCCGAAAGGCAAGAAGTTCCTGTACGAGCCGGGAATTCATGTGCCCCTGATCATCCGCGTTCCCGAGAAGTTCAGCATCCCAGCGATTAAGCCAGGAAGCGTCAGCGACGACCTGATCAGCGCGATTGACTTCACGGCAGCGACGTTGGGGCTGGCGGCAGCCGCCTTGCCGAAGCACTTCGCGGGGATTGACTTCCTTGATCCGTCCGTCCGGAAGCGAGAATATGTCTTCGCGGCATGTGACCGGATCGACGACACGGTGGACCACGTTCGTTCGGTGTGCACGAAGCGCTTCAAGTACATCCGCAATTTCTATCCGGATCGCCCCTACACGCAGCCGAACGCAGACACGGACACCGTCGATCCAACCCTGCGGGTGATGCGAGACCTGTACAAGCAGGGGAAGTTGACGCCGGAGCAGGCCCTGTATATGGCGCAGACGAGGCCTCCGGAGGAGCTCTATGATCTGGAAACCGATCAGCACGAGTTGCGGAACCTAGCCAGCTCGGCTGAGCACCGTGATACGCTGATCCACCTGCGCGAAGTGCTGGATCGGTGGATCGAGGAGACCGGTGACCAAGGGGGAATTCCGGAAGACCCGCGAGCGATGGTAATACCCGAGGAACTGGAGTACCGCAAGCAAGTTGACGGCTGGAATACCGTGAATTATACACAGTGCAGATTGACCAAGGCTGCCGGGAAGCTAAGAGTAACATGCTCCGGGGCGAGGAACATCATGCGACGCAGCGTGGTCACCGAGGGCGGTGAACTGACAGTCCGGTTTTTGGCGCGCTCGAACCAGGTCGCACCCAAGGCGTTTATCTGGGACTCGGTGACTGATTTCGATAATCCCGCCAACCGCGTGCCGATAAGTTTCACACCAGATGGCAAGGCGCACGAATGCGTGGTCTCATTCAAGGCTGAAGGCCACCTCGCCACGCTGCAGATTGACTTTGGAGAGGTTGAAGGCGAGTTGGAGTTCGACTGGATTCGGCTCTATCGAAAGGAGCAAGGCAAGCCTGTCCTGATTGCCGAGTTCAATTTCTCCTCCTGAGGGAGAACCTCGTGCGCATTCTGTGTGTCCAGTAGGCGAGGCCGATGATTCTCCACGGCCGGCGAGTATAGACCTCCGCCACAAGAGCAGGAAGTCTCATCCATGAATTACCGTGAACTGGGACGGACAGGTTGGAAAGTCTCGGAAATCAGTTTTGGCGCGTGGGCGATTGGTGGCGCGATGTGGGGCAAGGGGGATGACACCGAATCGATTGCAACCCTCCATCGTGCCATCGATCTGGGCGTCAACTTCATCGACACGGCGGACGTTTACGGCTTCGTCCACACGGCGGACGTTCACGGCATGGGCCGCAGCGAACGACTGATCGGGCGGCTGCGCAAGGAACGACGGGAGACGATCTACGTCGCGACGAAGGCCGGGCGGCGGCTCTCACCGCACACGGCCGACGGATACAACCAACGGAATCTCGCCGGCTTTATCGAAGATAGTCTGAAGAATCTCTCGACCGATTGCCTCGATCTGCTGCAACTGCACTGTCCGCCGACAGCCGTTTATTATCGCCCGGAGGTCTTTGGGGCGCTTGATGATCTCGTCAAGGCCGGCAAGATTCGGTACTACGGCATCAGCGTCGAGACCGTGGAAGAAGCACTGAAGGCCATCGAGTATCCCGGTGTCCAGAGCGTTCAAATTATCTTCAACATGTTCCGGCATCGCCCAGCAGAGTTGTTCTTCCGCGAAGCGAAACGCCGCCGAGTTGGGATCCTGGCGCGTGTGCCGCTCGCGAGCGGCTTGCTGACCGGCCGTATGTCGCGCGAGACAACCTTCTCCAAGGACGACCACCGCTGCTTCAACCGTCACGGCGAGATGTTCGATGTGGGTGAGACGTTTTCGGGCGTGGACTTCGAAAGAGGCCTTCAGGCGGTGGACGAGCTGCGCACGCTCGTGCCGCCCGGCGCGACAATGAGCCAACTGGCCTTACGCTGGATTCTGATGTTCGATGCGGTAACCTGCGCGATCCCTGGCGCCAAGCGCCCCGAGCAAGTGGAGGAGAATTGCCGCGCCGGCGAGCTTGCTGCCCTCACCGACGTACAGATGACCAAAGTCGGCGAAGTGTACGACCACCTCATCTGGCCTCACGTGCACCAGCGGTGGTAAGCAGCATAGCATGGCCATTCCATCTCAGTATCGAGAACCTTGATACCTATTCTTCGCAAAATGAATAGCCCTCGGAAAGGATGTGTGTTCATGCTACCGGGGACGATCCGTTCATCAACTGTAATACGCATCTTCAAAGGACACGCCAAATATTTTCGTTATTTGGTTGGATTAAGCGACTTTGTGCGATAGGTATCCGGCTCGCACGTTGCTATTTGCTCTGCCATCTCAAAGTTGACATTGAGTGTGTACTGCTCAAAAGCATCCAGCTGAACAATGCGTCTTCTGACCGATTTGAATGACAGGGAGTCTAGATATGCCGTGGCCGAGAACACAAATGATAGTTGTTGCCTTGGTGGCTGCCTTTCTTAGCTTCGGAATGCCTGCTATCGCTGTCGATGATCTCAGTCGGCCGATTCGTGTGAGTCCCGATGGCCATTTCCTGGTGCAACCAGACGGGGAACCCTTCTTCTGGTTGGCCGATACCGCTTGGAAATTGTTCTATCGCCTGAGCCGCGAAGAAGCCGATGAGTATTTGAATGATCGCGCCGCCAAAGGGTTCACGGTCATTCAGGCCGTTGCCACCGGCGAACTCTATGGCGATGGTCTACGCCGCCCCAATCGCTATGGCCAAATGCCTTTCATCGACACCGATCCAACGCGCCCCAACATTCCCTATTGGGAACATGTCGATTGGATCATCGAGGATGCCGCACGCCATGGCCTGCGCGTCGCTTTGCTGCCCGTGTGGGGCTTTTCCTTTGTCAGTGGGCCGCCGTCGGAGCGTGTGTTCGACGAGTCTAACGCCGAGTTTTATGGCCGCTGGATCGGGGCGCGTTATCGTGGCAAGGGCGTAATCTGGGTTTTGGGTGGAGACGTCAATCCACTTTGGCCGGACGCCCTGAACCTGAAAATCTTCCAGACGAACGATGCGCAGGCGCAGGACGGCCGCCCGTCGCCAATTAAAGATTTTCGACCGGTCTACGACGCCATGGCGAAGGGCATTGAGGCCGGTAATGGAGGATATGCGTTCATCACTTATCACATCACAAGCCTGAGTTTTTCCGGCACGGCGCATCCGCGAACGTCACTTTATTTCCACGACCGCGCCTGGCTCGACATGAACATGCTCCAATCGAGCCACTTCATCGATCAGTCCCCCCACCTGAGGAGACTCGGTGCCGACTTCGGCTGGAATTCCACTTACAATTACGAGCCGATCGGCGACGAGTATCGTTCCTTGCCTGTCCGCCCGGTCGTGGACGGCGAGCCCCACTACGAAGACCACCCGATCGACTTCGATCCAAACGCCTCAAAGATCGCTTACTGGCGCGCCTACGACGTGCGCAACGCCGCCTACCATGCTCTCTTTGCCGGCGCGGCTGGGCATACTTATGGCAGTTTCAATATCTGGGATTTCTACCAGCCCGATCGTGGCGAGCAGGCAGCCCCTGGCCGCTTGATCCGCCAGCCCTGGCAACAGGCGCTGCAAGCCCCGGGCGCTGGTCAAATGCAGTACGCGAAGAATCTGTTGCTGTCTCGTCCATACTTCAGCCGCATCCCGGACCAGACCCTTATTGTTGGGGACCCGGGCGAGGGCCAGCAGCACATCGGCGCGACACGCGACAAAGACGGCAGCTACGCGATGCTCTATCTGCCTCAGGGACAATCGGTCGCGGTGGATCTGTCCAAGATGACGGGGTCTCGTGTGATCGGTTGGTGGTTTGATCCACGTACCGGGATCGCGAAGAAGATTGGCGATGCCTTTCCAGCCTCCGGTCAACGATCATTCACGGCGCCGACTCAAGGCAAAAACCAGGATTGGATTCTGGTGCTGGACGATGAGGGCAAAGGCTTCGCCGTGCCCGGCACGGCGCGATGAGCATCCTAAAGGAATCTCCGTCGCAAGCGAAAAAGCGTGCGCCCCGTCATCCGAGATGCGGCCGTCACCTAACCCACCATTCAAAGGCACGATCGGATTCAGTGCGAGGAAGTCACCATTGTCCGCCTTCAGCGGAACTGAGACCCCTCAGCATGGCACTTTAAGCTACAGTTTCTGCCTTGTTTCACCTCCCAGCCCGGGCTAGATTGCGCGGTAGACGAGAGGAGTGAACCATGAGTGAAGAGCCTGCAAGGCTATCGATGGGCAGTGGAGATCGTTCTGATTCGAGCGGGAGGCATCGATGAGCAATCGACGCGAATTTATGAATACCGTTGTGGGCGCCATGCTCGGCAGTGCCGCGGTCGTTACGGCGCACGAGAAAATCAATTCAACCGCGCCAAAGTCTTTGCGTACTCTCATTATCGGCGGCACCGGTTTCGCCGGATCACATCAGGTGCATGCCGCTGTCGCCCGCGGGCACAAGGTTACGGTTTTCAGTCGTGGCGAGAAAAAGATGGACCTGCCAGCGGAAGTGGAAATACTGGCTGGCGATCGCTACAAAGACCTTAATTTGATCGCAGATCGCGATTGGGACGCGATTATAGATTTTGCCGCATTTGCCCCCCTTGGGGTCCGCACTTTGGGCCAGGCGCTCAAAGGTCGTGTCAAGCATTACACCTTGATATCGACGGTGATGACGTATACTCGCGCCGCTGGCAACGTCGATGAAAGCAGCGCGGTTATGGAGCATACGGATTCAGTAGATCCCTACACCGTACAAAAAATTTCGGGATGGCGCCAATATGGTTCTTTCAATGTGCTTTGCGAACGGGAAGCGCAGACGCAGTTTCCTCAAAAAACACTCGTTGTGAGGCCTGGGGTCATCACCGGCCCCGGGGACAGTGTCGATCATATAGCGTATTGGTTTGCGCGCATGGAAAGAGGCGGGGAAATTGTCGCGCCCGGCGATCCTTTGGCGCCGGTTCAATTCATTGATGCGCGCGACTTGGCGCAATGGGTCGTCCGCATGGTTGAGCGGAGCGAAACTGGTGTTTACAACGCGGTCGGTCCCGTCATGTCGATGGGCATGTGTGAGCTGCTGGGCGCGGTGCGCAGCCTGTTCTCTACGCCCATGCGATTAACGTGGGTGCCTTCGCAGTGGTTGATCGAGCAGAAGCTCAGAGCGGACGAGGTGCCTTTCTTCTGGGTAAAAGACCCGCAATTGGCAGAACGCGATGAACTTTGGTTGAGTTACAAGGTATCCAGCGCTAAGGCTCATGCCAAGAGCCTGACCTACCGTCCTCTAGCCACAACTCTCTCGGACAACCTGAAGTGGTATAGGACCCTCCCCCCGGAGCGCCAAGCGGCCCCGAGATCCGGTTGGAAAACGGAACTCGAGCAGAATGTTCTTACCGCATGGCACGTCTACTGCATGAAAGGTCAATAACGACAGCGGGAGCGTCAAAGTATTTCGCTTGAATTACATGATTTACTATGAAGGGTTTTCGGAACGCAATGACGAAGCTGAAGAATCGTATTGGAGAGTCCGGCCAAGTCATAACGGTCACCCTCGGGACATCAAACGACCGACCGTCCGAAGAACTCACGACCATTCAATAGGGGATAAGTCTTTGAGACTGTAGAAACTGGCGGAGAGGCAGGGATTCGAACCCTGGGTACAGCTTTTGACCGTACAACGGTTTAGCAAACCGCCGCCTTAAGCCACTCGGCCACCTCTCCGGGAAACAGCGCTGCGGAAGCGGCTGGTGAGTGTGCTGAACCAACCGATGCAAGTCAGTTTACTCGAAAAGTCCCGAGTTTGTCACCCCGAGCGATTTGGGCATCGTAACCCACCGCCAGGCAGTTGCGTCTATGCTCTATTCTTCGAAGTAGTTGACCCAAAAGTGTGCAAAAGCTTACAGTATTTAGGACTGCGGTACTGCCGCAGGCTCCGGTGAAAGGCGAACCTTCATGTGGGGAGTGGTCAGTTCTCGTTTTCGACCGTTAGACGGCCGAAGGCGCAGTTTTATTCATTCGTTTATAACCATTGCGGGGATTTGCGGAATACAAGCCGGGTGTTCATCGCAGCCTGCGGCAACGCCGGCGATGGTCATGGGGCCCGTCCCCGTTACGGTCACCACGGTCAGCACAAAGACGGTACCGGTGGAAGTCCGTGCCATTGGTAACGTGGAAGCGCTTGCAACCGTATCGGTGAAAGCATTGGTGGAAGGAACGATAGAGCAAGCGGATTTTCGCGAAGGCCAGGACGTCAAGAAGGGTGATTTACTCTTCAACCTCGACGAGCGGCCCTTCCGGGCGACCTTGGCGCAGCTGGAGGCCAACCTGGCCCGAGACCAAGCCGAGCTCAAGAACGCCCAATCGCAAGCGGAAAGAACTGAGAAGCTTTTCCAGGACGGGATTGTTTCCAGAGACCAATATGACACCTTCCGCACGAGCGCCGATGCTCTGGCCGCCGCCGTTCGCGCCGACCAAGCGGCCATCGACCGTGCCCGCATTGACTTGGAATACTGCACCATCAGGTCCCCTATCGACGGGCGCACGGGGAGCCTCTTGTTCCACCCAGGGAACATCGTGAAGTCCAATGACACCGTGCTGGTCGTCATCAACCAGATGGATCCTATCTACGTGAGCTTCAGCGTGCCGGAAATCCACTTGTCGGAGATCAAGGCTCGGATGGGTGCAGTGCTTCCCGTTGCTGTCACGATCCCGGGTGAAGAAAACTTCTCCTCGGAGGGGAAGCTTTCATTCATCGACAATAGCGTGGACATGAAGACCGGCACGATCCGTCTGAAAGCCACCCTCCGAAACCAGGCGAAGAAGCTCTGGCCGGGCCAATTTGTGAATGCTACGCTGCGGTTGTCTACCCAGCAGAATGCCGTGGTGATCCCGACCCAGGCGGTCCAGACCGGGCAATCCGGGTTTTACGTTTATGTCGTGAAGTCCGATATGACGACCGAACTGCGGCCGGTTCTCCCCGGCAACGAAATCGCCGGCCTGACGGTGATTCAAAAGGGATTGCAGCCGGGCGAAACCGTCGTCACGGACGGACAATTACGCCTCTACCCCGGCGCGAAGGTCGAAGCGAAGTAGTCATGAATATTGCAGAGACTTTTATCCGGCGCCCGGTCATGACGACGCTCGTCATGCTGGGAATCCTCCTGTTCGGTCTCATGGCCTATCGCCAGCTTCCGGTGAGCGACCTGCCCACCGTGGACTACCCCACCATCCAGGTCGTGGCGAGCCTCCCAGGAGCGAGTCCTGAAACCATGGCGGCCGCGGTGGCGACGCCGCTCGAGCGTCAGTTC
>JACQNR010000326.1 GCA_016202975.1 Acidobacteriota bacterium | reverse complement strand
CGTCATGTTAAGTCAAACTTCAGTAGCTCCGCCGTCGCTCGACTTGCACCGTATCATCAATCCTCTTTAAATACACTTATGCCGTTGAGGAGCAGTACCTGAACACCAAATGACATGCCCGCAGAACCCCATTTCCCCTGGCACAAAACACTAGGGCTGGTCAGTATCGCATCGCCACGCGGCCGGTACGAGCCATCTCGAGGATCCCGTATCCGCTTAATCGTTCGACAAGACTATCGATCTTGTCTTCTGTTTCGGTGGCCTCCAGCATCAGGTACTCGCTCGTTTCTCTCAGGACGCGCGCGCCCAGATCGCGCGCCAGCTCCAGCAGTTCACGGCGCGATTCGGGCTTGAGATTGACTTTGATAATAGCCAGGTCACGGCACAACGCGGCCGCGGAGGTGAGATTATCCACTTGGAGCACCTCTACAAGTTTGTACAAATTCGCCTCCAGGCGCGTTGCACCGCCCTCGTCGGTATCCACCACGATCGTCATGCGCGAGAAGCCGGGCTTTTCGGTACGGCCAACGGCCAGCGACTCGATATTGAACCCGCGCCGGCGGAATAGGGATGCCACTCGGTTGAGCACTCCAGGATGATTTTCGACATGTACAACTAGAATTGTCAGCATTTCTCCTCACAGATCATTTGCCGTTTCCACGATGGGACTGGGGCGGCGGATCATCTCGTGGAGGCCGGCGCCAGAGGGCACAATGGGGAAAACTGAATCCATCTGCTCCACGTGGAAATTGATGAGCAGGGTCCCGGGAAATCCCCGGGCCTCCTTGACGGCCGGGATCACCTGGGATCGTTGATCCACCGAGACGGCCCGGAGCCCGTGCGCCTCAGCGATCTTCACGAAATCAGGATTGAGCAACGGCGTGGCTGAATAGCGCTGGTCATAGAAAAACTCCTGCCACTGTCGAACCATCCCCAGGTAGCCGTTATTGATGACCGCGATCTTGATCTCCAGCTTCTCCTGGGCGATCGTCGCCAGCTCGGCCATGGTCATTTGGAACCCTCCGTCGCCGACGACGACCCAAACCTCGGCCTCGGGCCTTGCGCACTTGGCGCCGATCGCTGCCGGGAGGGCAAATCCCATTGTCCCGAGGCCCCCCGACGTGATAAGCGAGCGTGGCTTCTCGTGCTTGTAGTATTGCGCCTCCCACATCTGGTGCTGGCCCACATCGGTCACCACAAGAGCGTCCTCCCCGGTGGCGCGCCACAAGTCGTTCATGACGTGCGCAGCATAAAGGTGTCCCGTGTCCGGCAAGTTCTGGATGTCCCGCACCGCCGAATTGCCCTTCAGTTCGGCAATTCGCGCCAGCCAGTCCGCGTGATCGGACTCCCGGACTCGCGGCAATAAATCGCCCAGCACTTCCTTCAAATCCCCGATGAGCGCCACGTCCACATTGACGTTCTTATTCACCTCGGCAGGATCGATCTCGACGTGAATCTTTCTGGCGTTGGGAGCGTACGTTTTCAGGTTGCCGGTCACACGGTCATCGAAGCGCATTCCGAGGGCGATGAGCAGGTCCGCTTCCTGAACGGCGATGTTCACCCAGGCTTCCCCATGCATACCCATCATTCCCAGATTTAGCGGATGCGAAGCGGGAAACGCCCCGATGCCCAACAATGTCATTGCCACCGGCGCGTTTGCTGTTTCCGCTAGCTTCCGGACTTCGCGCGAAGCGCCCGAAAGGAGAATGCCGTGTCCCGCCAGGATGAGCGGGCGCCTGGCGCTGTTTATCAGGTCCCAAGCCTTTCTACACTCTGCCGTCGCGGCGCGAAGGTCGAACCCACGCTTGGGCAGCCGAGGCGTCGCCGCTTCCCAGTCGAACTCGCACGAACCCTGCTGCGCGTCCTTGGTCAGATCGATCAGGACCGGCCCCGGCCTTCCGGATTGCGCCAACTGGAATGCTTCGCGAATCGCGTGTGCCAAGTCTTCCGCTCGCGTCACTTGGTAATTGTGTTTGGTGATGGGAAGCGTGATGCCGGTGATATCAATCTCCTGAAATGCATCGAATCCGATGAACTTGCTGTTCACCTGCCCGGTGATACAAACAATGGGAGAAGAGTCCATCATCGCAGTGGCAATACCGGTCACCATGTTGGTCGCGCCGGGTCCGGAGGTTGCTAGAGCTACACCTACTCGACCACTGGCCCGCGCAAATCCGTCGGCCATGTGCGTGGCGCCTTGCTCGTGGCGCACCAGGACGTGGTGGATTTGGGGATATTTGTGGAGCGCATCGTAGACAGGCAATGTTGCCCCTCCGGGATAGCCGAAAACATGACGTACCCCCTCCCGCGCAAGGCATTCCCACAGAATCTCCGCACCGGTTTTCTTCATGATCTCCTCCGATTTCACGGCCGCGAACTCGCCACAAAAAAACCAAAGGCCATCATCTCTTTCCGGGATGATGGCCTTCTTCCTTGCTTTCTTGGATGTTGGCTACATCATCCGCTGGCGCCGGGTACGATGACCCGGATAATAATCACGACCAGCTGGATGATCACGAATGACAGGGTTGTCCGCCAGCTATCTTTCGGCTGGAACGCCCTCCAACTAACTCTCTCGGCACCTGTCATCATGAGAATCTCGACACGCAAAGTTGCAGCGAACTGCGTACGACTTCCGCCCGACATTAACTTTTATCGCATAGGTACCTCGAATTGTCAAGACCTCCGGTTTGCTGGTGATGTTTGCACGTGAATTGTCCGGCCAATCTAATAAGCTTTGTGTGAATAGGCTAACTCCCGATTTCTCACGAACGCGTACATTATGAGTCGCCTGACAAATCCTGCTCCTGTAAAGAGCGCCAAGATTCCTCAGGGCATGGTGTTGTCAGTCTTTTTCCCCGGTCCAGCGAAGGCCGGGGAGGCCGTCGAGGCTCAACGCATTGTTATTGCGTTGGTAATCGAGAAGCTCAGCTTCGCCCTTGCTGTCGGCCCATGCCGGCAGCTGCGTCCGATGTCCCTCGAACCGGAAAAGCGGCACGCCGTAGCCGCAGGAATCGGCAATTATCTCGACTTCAACACGAATGATGGCACGGACGCCCGTGGCCTGGGGGAAGCGAGCGAGAAGGGATGGGAAGGCGTCGTCCTGGGGCTCGACGGCCTCGCCTCGGCCGTACAGCCTGAGAATCCTCGGCGGGCCTGCGAAGCTGCAGAGCATGAGAACGATTCGGCCGTTCTGGCGGAGGTGCGAAATGGTCTCGATGCCGCTGCCGACAAAATCCTGATAGGCAATCGTGCGCGGGCCGAGGATTCGCAGAGTATCAAGCCCTTTGGGAGAAAGGTTGACGTGCCCTTCGTAACCCGAGGGCGCAGTGGCTACGAAGAATACACGCTGCGCCACGATGAATGCCCGCAGAGAAGCGTCAATCCCGTTATACTGTTTGCCCATCGGAACCTGCTTTCACCTTGTATTTCCTTTTTGTCCCACCGCTGGTTGAAATCATAACCCGGTTTGAGGTCGACCGAGTTCAATCCATTCTCCGAGAGGGTTCGGTTCCGAACCGCCCCTCCAGAAGTCCTCGAAGACCATTGTCCTCGCTGCTGGAGCCGGATTTTCAGAATTCGCTGTCTCTTCTGATCTTTCCTGGAATCGTGTTCTTCATTGCCAATCGGTGGCTCTACCCTGCTCGGATCGTGAGAGGTGCCCTCTGTTGCAGCATCGCTCCGAACAGCCGCCACGTCAGAGGACACTCGGCCAAGAATAGCCAATAATAGCGTACATAATTCACGAGCCGTGCCGCGTCATGAACAACGAGATCTCGGGCTTGCAATAGAAAACCCCGTCGGGGAAACACGATGGGTCGATCCCGTGGAGAGTCGACGAGACGGTAATGCGGCAGGGGCGAACATGCATGCCGAATTACACCCCGCGAGTGGCGGCCAGCAGCCTGTCGATGTCCTCTTCAGAGTTGTATAAGTACGGCGAAACCCGGATGAACCCGTGGCGGAGGCTCACGGCGATGTTCTCCGCGCGGAGGTGGCGATGGAGCGCCGCTGTCCTCTCCGGCGACTCGGCCTGAAAACCGAGAATCGAGGAGCGGTGCTCCGGCCGCGCGGCGTCCGAAAGCCGGAATCCCCAGGCGCGCAGGCCCTCGGCGAGCCGTTCATTCAGGCGCGTGCAATGGTCCCACACCGTGGCGACGCCCGCCTGCTCGACGAATTCGAGCGAGGCTTCCATGGCGTAGAGATTGATGAAGTTCGGCGTTTCGGGCACGTCGAAGATGCGCGCGGCGCGAGGCAGGGTGAAATTCTCAATCGGCAGCGCGTCGAAGTCCTCGCTGCCTTCGACCGTAATCCAATTCACCACCGGAAGCTCCAGGCGCTCCTGAATCCCAAGAGGAAGGTAAACGAAGCCCGTCCCATAGGGACCCAGCAGCCACTTGTATCCCGCGATCACCGTGGCGTCGACGGGAACCGAATGGAGGTGGACGGGCACGGCCCCGACCCCCTGCGTGACATCGACAACGAATATCCCGCCATGCCGGTGCGCCAGCTCACCAAACGTGGCTAGGTCGATGCGCGAGCCGCCGGTGTAGCTCACCCAGTCGAGCGCCAGGACGCGCGTGCGCGGGTTGAGTTCGGGAATCACCTCGTCGGGCGTGACGTGATCGGCGATGGGGCGGACGACGCGCACCCGCACGCCGAGCCTCCGCAGGTGCAGCCATGTGAAAAGATTCGAGGGGAAATTACGGCTGGCGATCACCACTTCGTCTCCCGCCTTCAGGCCCAACCCGGCCGCCACGATGCCGATACCTTGCGTCGCACTGCTGGTGATGGCGACTTCCAGGGGGTCCGCACCGATCAGGCGCGCGACGCGGGCACGGACGCGCTCTGGCAGGTTGAAGTACTCGTCGGAGTGGAGGCGGTCCGGTCGGCGCTTCAACTCGACGGCATGCTCAATCCGCGACACGGTGCAGTTTGGAAACGGCCCCTGATAGGCACAATCCAAGTAAACGCCCGGTGAAAAGTCGGAGAATTCTTGGCGATAGGCGCGCATGCACGTATCCGGAAGTCTATTGCGCGCAATGAGAAAATGACAAGAACCAAATGTCAGCATTGCGAGGGAACCAATGCCTATGGGGAAGCGGTGGCTGGAAGCGTAGGTCTGGAGAGCGAGCCCATGAACAGTGTGAACTCGGTTTGAGGCAAGCAGAAAAGCATACGACCTACAGCGTTCTTCGAGCTCACTCCGAGGGACCTGACAACTCCTTACCTCCGATGCCGACTAGAAGCGCGAGATCTCCGCCACGGCTTTGGCATCCAAACGCGGGAGGACTTTCACGAGTAAATCTATGGCGCGGTCGAGGTCGGCGCGGTCAATGACGCTTGTGTGGGTATGCAAGTAACGCGTGGCGACCGCGAAATTCGCCGACGGCTTACCAGCCCCGTAACGTTGCATCTCAGCCGAATCCTCGGCACCCAAGCTCGTGACTTCCGTTTGCACCGGGATCTTGTTCTCGGCAGCCACGCGCTCCAGGAAATCCCGCAGCTTGAGGTTCACCAGCATCGCGGAATCAGCCAGGTAGATGACGGGCCCTTCCCCAAGCCGTTCTTGCGCCCAGTCGGGTCGTCCTCCCGGATGGTCCGCGGCGATGCCCGCTTCGAGCGAGATTCCGAGGTCCGGCTTCACAGCCTCGACAGCCGTATGCGCTCCGCGTAGGCCCAGTTCTTCCTGAACCGTGCCTACGAAGTAAATCGTATTCGGCGTCTTCAACCCCTGCTCTTTGAGACGCCTCAAGGTCTCGATCATCATGACGCAGCCCACACGGTCGTCCATCGCCTTTCCCGCGTAACGGCCATGGGCAAGCTCGGTGAAGGAGCTGGAAGGAACAATCGGGTCGCCGGGGCGGATGCCCAACACTTCGGTTTCTCCCTTCGATCCCGTGCCCACATCCAGGAACACGTCCTCGCGCGGTGTTACGCGATTGCGATCTTCCGATGGGGTGACGTGCGTGCTACGCAGTCCACTAATCGCTGGTACGGGGCCTCGATTCGTTAAGACAATCCAGCGCTGGTTGATCAAAGCTTGGTCGAGCCAGCCACCCAGAAGCCGGAACTTGACCATTCCCTCCGGTGTCACATAGCGTACCATCGCGCCAACTTCATCCATGTGCGCAGCTAGCATGATGCGCGGGCTTTCCGCTGAGCCGCGCAGGACGCCGATGACGGAGCCCAGGCCGTCAGTCGAAACCTCAACTCCGGAGGCACGAAGTTCGCGGAGCACGATTTCGCGAACCGGGCCTTCAAAACCGGACGGGCCAGGCGCGTTCGACAGCTCCTCCAGCAGTTTGGCCACCCGGTCCTTCTGTTGAGCCCGTCCTGGCGTTGCGACTCCGAAAAGTAAAGGCAAACAGAGGAGGACGACTTGGGTTCGTGTTCGCACCTATGTACCTCCTGAGAGGACGATTCTGAGAGCGGGGACGCATCGTAGCATAACTGGTGCCTGGAGTGGTCCTCATTTGTCAGACAAACAGTTAAGACTCAAGAATCAGCGAAGAATACGAAAATACAATCGAAGGTTGG
The DNA here is from genome assembly GCA_016202975.1 of Acidobacteriota bacterium. Classification (GTDB taxonomy): domain Bacteria; phylum Acidobacteriota; class Terriglobia; order UBA7540; family UBA7540; genus JACQNR01. Next base: position 2,025 of record JACQNR010000326.1, on the reverse strand, counting down.
CTTCTCGGGGAGGTATTGGCCCAGGCGCCCTGCGCGAGTCCCTCCGCGGAAAACGAGTGAGGCTTTACAATCGTCTGCGTCCCAAGGCTGAACTCGCCCAGGAGCTTGCTAGGCATATGAGTATCCTGACTGTGATGCGCTGCACATATTTCTTGCGCTCCCGGACCGGTGACGTAACCTCTTCTGTGTAAAAAGCGAAAGGGTGTAAGTTTTGTTGTACGATCAACAGAAATTCCCGATGAGCGGAGCCTACACCCTCGATGCGAAGGAGCTCCAGCACGGAACAGTTTCGGAGTTTTCTGGGGAATGTGAAGGAGAGATTTTGTGGCGACATGCAGGGGCAAGTGAAGCGAACGGTGAAGGAACTGCTGGAAGCTGACTCGGAGCAGCAGATGGAGGAGTACCTGGAGCTGAGGTGGTACGAAGGGGCCGAGGAAGGTCCGCAGGGGGCCGACAGCCGCAAGGGGCATTACGAGCGCGACGACGTGACGCCCCGCGGAGTGATTCGTTTTCGCGTACGGCGGAGGCGGGGCCGGTCTTTCCTGCCGCGGACGATCCAACGGTGGGAGCGGCGGGCGCCGGAGGTGGCCAAGTTGATCCGGCAGACTTTTCTCCGGGGGATCTCGAGGCGCGGCGTGAGGCGAGCGTTCGCGCTGGTGACAAAGGAAGCGGTGAGTGCGCAGACGGTCTCGCGCCTGACGCGGGTGCTAGACTGGCAGGTGGAGGCGTCTCATCAGGCGCGGCTGGACGATTCTTGGGCCTACCTGATTCTGGACGGAGTCTGGATGAAGGTGCGTCGCGCCTCTGCCGGGTGGGTCCCATTCTAGGGTTTCCCATCATGCTCACTAGATCTATCCTCGCGGGGAACGTGTTGGGCGTTTTGACGGGCGAGTGGACAGGAGTCGCCTCCTGGCCAAGGCAGATTATGGCATTAGAGGTGTTGTTACTGTAAGCGCAATAGGCATAATAGCTTATTCCAATCGTCTGATCTCCTTGTGACACAAAATCTCCAAGGGACTCTATATGTATACGGCATCAACACGCTGGGACTGGCATATGTGGAAATAAAGGGAGGACAATCATCATGAAAGAGAGGAGAGTAATCAGAGACCGTTTCAAGGGTAAAGTGGCAATCGTCACGGGCGGTTCGGCGGGCATTGGGCGAGCAACAGTTGAGGAACTCTGCAAGGAAGGGGCGGCCGTCAGTTTTACCGGAATCGAAGACAGTCTCGGCACAGCTGTTGCGAGGGAGCTTACGGAGGGCGGCTTCGATGTTCTTTTCTGCTACGGTGATATGGCGGATGAGGAGTTCTGCAAGGAAGTCGTCAAACGCACCATCGCCAAGTGGGGGAAGGTCAACTATCTCGTGAACAATGCCTTTTCGTTTGTAGCAAGAGGCCTCAGTGCCACCCACGAAGACTGGGAGCGCACCCTGCATGTTGGCCCAATAGCTTATGCCGTGATGACCCAGAATGTCGCACAGCACATGAGGGAGGCGGGCGGTGGTGCAATCGTCAACGTGTCCAGCGTTTCCGCATTCATCGCGCAGCCGCGCCGTTGGACTTACAACAGCGCGAAGGGAGCCGTGCACACCCTTACTAAGTGTATGGCATTGGATCTGGCTCATTACGGCATAAGGGTTAACAGCGTTAGCCCTGGCTGGATCTGGACAAGAGAAGTGGACAAGGCTGCCGGCGGGGATCGTGCCAAATGGGAACCCGTCTGGGGACAATTTCATATGCTAGAGCGTTGCGGTGAGCCCATTGAATGCGCGAGGCCTATCCTTTTTCTCTTGAGCGACGACGCCTCGTTCATAACCGCTGCGGATCTGCCAATTGATGGTGGTTACCAGGGACTGGGCAGTGAGGGCCTAGGTAAATCTAGCCAGTTCGCGGGATCCGACTAGAAGCCATTGGGCTCTGTTGACCTCCTTGCTCCGACCACGGAGAACTCAAGTGCGCCAGCCCTTGGCAAGATTTCGTTTGTTGGGAGGCCGCAAGCGCGATGGCGGAAGTTGGACTCTTG
>JACQNR010000333.1 GCA_016202975.1 Acidobacteriota bacterium | reverse complement strand
GCCTGGTCCTGAGTGAGACCAGCGCCCACCAGGACTCGGCCAGCCCATAACTGACTTACAAGCCACCTGGATTTAGCAGGCGCGCAATGAGGGAATAACACGAAAATTCAGCGATTGCATTTCTCGGTGCCTTGTGTATGATTACGGCGGATTTACTTTTTGTCCGAGGGAGGTTGCGATGCAATACGTCGTGGGTTGCCTGCTTTTCATTACAGGTATCGTCGCGTATGCACCGATCGTTTACATCCGGAAGACCAACCGGATTCTCAAGGTACTTGAACAGATCGAAGCCAATACCCGCAAGTCATAGACCTTCGTTATATCCATTGGAATCCCCCGTCTACTTTCCGGTTGCGGAAGGGGGTGCGGTGTCCCTCTACGTGGCGACCGGTGCCACGGCGGGGGAGCTTCTCGCCACCATGTCACGCAGGCACCGGAATGAACCCTTGCCTCTGATCGGCGAAAAGCCTGGAAGACTGTGAATTCCTCCTCTGCCGTTCTTGCCGTCTCGATGTCGTTGTTGGTATTGAGCGCGGCTCCCCAAGGCAACTACGCGCAGCACAATTCAATGTATTCCGGGACGTGGACGGCTACCGTGGGAGAATCCCAAATCCTACATGGCCGCTGGATCGGACAGACGATTCCCGATGACCCCACCTCCGCCCATGGCTCATGGACTATGACTGGTCCGGGTGGGAAAACCGCCATGACGGGAACCTGGTCCGCCCGCAAGACGGCGAAGGGCTGGCACGGGACGTGGTCGGCAAAGGCGGCGACAGGATCCGCGGCGGCCGGCACCTGGAACGCCGCCCTGGCCTCTGACCCCCAAGCCACACTCCAGGAATTCTTCCAGAGGCTTTCGAATCAGACTGTCGACGGGACATGGCGCAGCCGCCGCTTGGAAGGGTCCTGGAGGCTCAAAGGGAAGCCCAACCTCTCCGCTCGATAAGCAGGGTACCGAAACCGCATTTATATTCCGGTACACCAAGCCGACGCGTTGTGCTATTCTGTGCAAAATCAGGTTTTTCCGGGAATACCCATGGGGAACCGTCTGGGGGGAGACACAATCACTTGAAATTGGACTTCGGTTCTGCGGTAGGAGGCCAGCTTGTCCGTTTCGCTCTGGCAGGGCACGGTGCGAAACCGCGCCCGGAAAGGTTTCTTAAACCATGAGAGAACGAGTTCAGACAGCAACAGCAAGCGCGAACCTGAGCGCTCCTGACGATACGCAGCGTGTCATTGTCCGCTATGCCGATGGGACCACCCTCCGCGGGTATTTCAGCACAGACGAAGCTCATGGCCTGAAGAACAATCTCTCGGACCGGGTTTCCGTCCGAAACGTGGCGGGGAAGGTTGAGAACATCGAGGTGTCCGACCTGAAGGCCATCTTCTTCGTGAAGACGTTCGAAGGTACCCAGAATTACTCGGAATTCAAGGTCTTTACGCATCAGCCCAGTGGAAAAGGCGTGTGGGTGCGAGTGCACTTTCACGACGGGGAGGTGATGGAGGGAATCGCCCCCAACTCGCTGGGCACGTTTGCGGGCAAGGTTTTTTCACTGACCCCACCCGACCCCCAGTCCAACAACGAAAACGTGATCGTTGCAAAGAAATGCTTAAAGGGTATGCAGATCCTCGGTCTAGCCTCAGACTAGGCCGCAGCAGGCACGGCCCATGAGCCCACCTACAAAAGATTCACCGACGTCCCCGCCGGCTCCTCCGCCGGGGAGCAAGTGGGCTCCTGGTGCCGAGCCGCTGGCCATCTGCATGAGCTGCAATTCCACCTTTCCTCCGCACTTCGCCGAGTGCACCAACTGCCAGGTCGCCCTTTCGATTGTCCGCAAGTGCCCGATGTGCGGCAAGGTCCAGTCAGCCAATCACGTGACATGCATCTATTGCGCGGACTCCTTCCTTCAGGAAGAAGGGTTGATGCCGTCCGGACCCGGGCCTATCACCCGGCGAACTCTGCGAGCCGAACAGCGCCTGAGGCGGTTGGCCTACGCGGCACTCGCCGCGATCGTTCTCGTCGGCGCCGGGCTTGTCCTGAGGCGTGTATTTTCGGAAGGAACCTTCGAGGAGATAGGCCAGACCTACATTTTGGAATCTGTTTCGATGCGGGCCAAGGCGGCCTTGGACGCCCCCCCGGTTAAGGACCTCAAACCGTCCGATATCGTCATCATTACCGGATATACCCATGACATGGTGGGCAACCGGTGGTTCCGCGTCAAGTCGGGAGAAATAAACGGATACCTGCAAGCTCAGGACGTTGCCCCTCCCAGGAGCAACGATCCGGAAAAAGGATTTGAAATCCTGCGCCATTCGTTAATGGCATTGGATAAACCCGAGGTTTTGGCCCAGGCCACCCAGGCGGTCGAACTCTACCACGCGACATTTCCGGCGAGCTCTCACTATGAGGAGCTTCAATGGCTGCTGGCGGAGAAAACGCGCGAATTATCCGAGCCCAGACGGTCGGCGGAAATGAGGGAAAGCGCTCGGAAGATCTATGAGGACATCGCCAAAGGCCACGGTGAATTCTCCGACCGCGCGCGCGAGACATTGGGCCAACTTGCCGCCTCGCCTCCCCCGGAATCAAAGAAAAGCCAGCCGCAAGAGCGGGTCGAAACGGAGTGGCCCATGGAAAGGGGGCCGGCGACCGGCTCTTCCGAGAGCCGAGTGAACCTTTCCGCCCCCATCCGGCGGGTCACGGTCGTGAGCCGAATGCCTCTGTACGTACGATTAACCCAGTCTGCCAAAATCTCCCCGGGTGTCGTCCTACAGGGCCAATTCGCGCGGGACGTTCGCGTCAGCCAGGAGGTCGCCGTGCCCGAGGGTAGTTCTGCTGTGGTAATGGTGGCTCAGGGAGGCTCTGGGAAGAAAGTCGAAAACCTGCTCCTGACCGGAGCGTCGATCCGCGGCGAGTCCTATGTAATTTCGGGTTATGCACGCGGGATGGAAGTTCCAGGGGCCGGAAAGTTTCCCCCGTCCAAGGACCTCCCGTCCTCGTTGCCCGCCGGAACGACCATCGAGTTCCGGCTTCTCTCCGACCTGGTCATCACCCAGAGATAAAAAGGAATTGCGAAGACTTATTACCCGCCGGATTGCTCGACCGCTGCAGCGGTTCCGTGGACAGGGAAAAGGTCAGCCTTTAACGCCGGTCTTTTCGGCCGCCGGTCTGGTTTCCATTTCGGTCTGGATTTCCGGCAAGGCGTCGATCCGGGTGATCATCAGCTCATCACCCACGCTGGTCCGGGATTTGAAGATCGTATGGGCAGGGAGTTCGATAGCGCTTTCCGCATTCAGATAAAGTCCCGTCATGGAGAAGGGGTGAATGACTTCGTGCACGCCCACCACCTTGAAATCCTTGTCCAGGAAGACCACGTCGATATCAAATAACATGCCCAAGGTGTGAATTCCCCGGGAGGGAAAGATCCACAGCCCGCCATCGGCTTCGAGTGAACGTTTTCCGAGCAGCCCCACCAGCCGCGACAGCATGGAATCCGCCACTTTTACCCGATAGGCGAGAAACGTCTGCTTGGTCTTATTGAAGACAAAGACCGTTCCGTCTTCCTTGGCCATACGCAATTACCTCCCGGCCTGCTCGGAAGGCCCGAGGCAGGAGGGGGACTATCGAGTCATCTTCTTCTTCCGGCGCTGAATCAAAATCAGCAGCACAACAACAAAAAGCACGCCAGCTACGATCCGGATAGTTGTTTCGTTCACGGTTATGCTCCTCGCAGGTCGAGATTCATACTGCTATGGTGGCTATTGACCAGCCAGCACCCGGCTGAGATTTCGGTAAATCATGATGCACGCAGGCCCCAAAAGGACGATAAAAAGATTCGGGAAGATAAATAGGACGAGGGGCGGAATCATCTTGATGGTCGTCTTGGCGGCCATCTCTTCCGCCTGCTGCCTGCGTCGCACGCGCAAGGCGTCCGAGAAAGTTCCGAGCGATTTCGAAATCGGGGTTCCAAACCGCTCGGTTTGCACCAGCATCTGGACGAACTGCCGGACACTTTCGACGCCGACGCGGTCGGCCATACTCTTCCACGCCTCGAGGCGCGCTTTCCCGGCCCTCTGCTCCAGCCCGATCAGCACAAACTCGTCGCTCAAATCAGGGTGGCTGATTTTCAGTTCCTGGCCGACGCGCAGAATCGCCTGGTCGAGCCCCAGACCTGCCTCCATGCAGATCACCAGCAGATCGAGTGCGTCGGGGAGGCTGAGCCGGATGCGATCCTGCCGGCTGGACACAACTTGCGTCAGCCAGAGGTCGGGAAGCAGGAAACCAATGACCGCCGCGATCACGACCCAGAAGAATTTGTTCCCCGGTACGAGCAGGAAACTCGCCACGCCCGCCACAATCGGCAGCGCCAGTTTGGACAGGAAGAGCAGGTCGGCGTGGACGGCCTTGCGATAGCCCGCGGCGGCAAGCCTGCGGACCATCTCCGGATCCTGCTTCGATCCGAGCAGGCTGCGCATGGGCTCGACCAATTTCGCCACTCGGTCGCTGGCAAAGATCGTGTCCAGGTGCAGGCCGCGTGGAGCCACGGCGCTGGGCTGGTCCGTGCTCGTCACTTCCATCAGGCGCGCGGACTCCCGCGACCGGCCTGTGAGAACAAACATGATCAGACCGAAGACCACGGT
>JACQNR010000325.1 GCA_016202975.1 Acidobacteriota bacterium | reverse complement strand
GCTGGATGCCATGACCTCCGAAACCCCTCAGCGCTGCCGCTTCTTCTCGCCGGAAAGGCGTGATCGCCTCATGGACTTTCATCGGTTTCGACAGTTCTGGCGTCACGCCTGCGTGCTACAGTTGCTCTGGCGCACGAGGCAGGCGGTCGTCAATGACTGCCATGATGCGTACCGTGCGCTTCGCTCCGAAATCGAGAAATTCCTGAGCGCTTTGCCACGTGCCGGTTAGCATTCTTTGTGAGAGTTCATGACTGAACTGGCTGGGAGGACTTTCTTGCCTGAATTCAAACCATACGTCCCGCACGATTCCAAAGAGCCCGAATTCACTCTGAAGGCGGTGCTGGCCGGCCTGGCGATGGCTGCGGTATTTGGCGCGGCCAACGCCTACCTCGGCATGAAGGCCGGGCAGACGGTCGCGGCGACGATTCCCGCCGCGGTGATTGCCATCGCGCTCTTCCGCCTGCCGTTTTTCCGCGGGGGCGTGCTGGAGCAGAACTTGACGCGTACCGCGGCCTCGGTGGGCGAGGCGCTGGTGGCGGGCGCGGTCTTCACCATTCCCGCCTTCATGATGGTCAACGTCGCGGGCGAGCGCCTCTGGATGGGCTTGAGAGGCCACTACTGGGAGTCCACGGTCATTCTTCTCGCGGGCGGATTGCTCGGGATTTTCTTCATCATCATTCTGCGGCGGCCTCTCTGCGTTGAATCCGATTTGCCCTTCCCAGAAAGCAAGGCGAGCGCGGAAGTGGTGAAGGCAGGCCAGGCGGGAGCGACCGACGCGCCGAAGTATGTGTTCGGTGCGCTGGGCCTTGGAGCGATCATTCAAGTGCTCAAGGACGGCAAAGGGTTCCAGGTGTTTTACGACAGCGTGGCGGGATTCATCCACTTTCCACGCTCCGTCATCGGCTATTTCGGCTATCAAAAGGAGCCCATCGGCGACGTGGCCTACACGGGCGGCATTCCATTTTCGACGCCTTCGGCCTCGCCCGCGTTGATGGGGATCGGCTACATCATCGGGCTGCGCCTGGCCGTCATCAATTTTTCCGGTGGCGTCCTGGCCTGGTTGATTCTGATTCCCTTCGTGCTCTTCATCGATCCCGACTTGCCGCGCCGCCTCGGCGCGACAACGGGCGGGACGGCTCCCTACGACCTGCTCAGCTACACCGTCTGGTACAACGTCGTGCGGCCGATTGCCGTAGGCGCGATGCTCGTCGCTGCTTTGTATACCCTCTATGGCATGCGCGGCCCCATCGTGCGCTCGCTGCGCGGAGCATTTGAATCGACCGCAGCCGCTGCCCATGCCGCCGCGACACGCACGCGACTCGACATCGATATTCCCATCAAGTGGATTGTGGCTGGCATCGTCGGCATGATTATTCCGGTCACGCTCATCTACCTGCATTTTGCCCAGAGCTGGAAGGCCGCCATCGCCGCCGCGCTGGTGATGACTTTCAGCGGATTCCTGCTCGGCGCGGTGGGCGGATACCTGGTCGGCCTGATGGGCACGTCGAATCAACCCGTCTCAGGCCTCACGCTATCGGCGTTGGTGCTTGCAGCGCTGGTGATGGTGGGCATCGGCGTCAAAGGATTGGGCGGCGTCGCGGCGGTGCTCGGCGTCGCTTCCGTGGTGTGCGTGGCGTGCAGTGTGAGCGGCGGCTTGATTCAGGACTTGAAGGCCGGCCACCTGCTCGGCGGCACGCCTTGGAAGATGGAACTTGTGGAGATCCTCAGCGTTGTAGTGCTCTCGTTCTTTCTTTTCTTTCCTATCATCGCGCTGCACGAAGCGAATCTGGCCACCGGAGGCATCGGTGGAAGGCTGCTTCCCGCCCCGCAGGCCGGGTTGATGTCCACGCTCGCGCAGGGCATCGTGAGCGGGCACATGGCGTGGGGACTGGTAGCGATGGGCGCCATTCTCGGAATCGTTTTCATCATGATTCAGGCGCCCGCGCCCATGCTGATCGCAGTTGGAATGTATCTGCCGCTCGAGACCACGGGCGCCATCTGCCTGGGCGGCGTCATCAAATGGTTCGCCGACCGCTGGGCCGAGCGCGCCAAACTGACTGATGAAGAAAAAATCCAATCCGAAGAGCGCGGCACGCTCATCGCCTCGGGACTGATTGCCGGCGAGGCTATCACCGGAATTGTGCTCGCCACGATATTCTTGACCGGAATCCCCTCCCTCACCAAGGTCATCACCGGCTACGACGAACTTCCATTCCTCGCCGGCTGGGGCGGCACGATTTCCCTCTGCGCCTTCGCCGTGATCGCCTATTGCCTGATCAAGGTTCCGGTAAAGAAGTCTACCTAGCGCCCTCGGTCCCCCTCACCCGGTCGCCTTTGGCGGAAACCCTCTCCCACGGGGAGAGGGTTGGAGCTTGTTGAGGTTTCCCGGAGTGCTAGAATTAACTCAAATGGTGAAAAGCCGCATCGAAGTCATTCTCGGTGACACCACAAAGCAGCGAGTGGACTCGATCGTGAACGCCGCAAACGAGACGCTGCTCGGCGGAGGCGGTATGCACGGGGCGATTCATCGCGCGGCAGCGGGCGGAATTCGTCAAAAGACTTTATTCAAAAAAGCACGGCATCTACTTGAAATCTACAGCGCCGATAGATGGCGAGATCAACGTTTACGCAGACAATAGGCACGGAGAAGTTTTCCAAGTGTCCAAGCAGAGCTATCGTAAGTTCAAACCCCAGCCCTCCCCAGCGGGCTTCAGTCACGAACGGGACCGCGCTTGCGCCCGTAGCGGCTAGGCACTGGCAACGGTGCAGTGGCGATGGTAAGATGCATCCATGACCATTGATTACACCACTCAGATTTGGCGGGAAGGCAACCAATACGTGGCGCACGCCATGCCGCTGGACGTGATGAGTTCAGGTCCTACACCCGAGGCCGCGCGCGCTTCTTTATCGGAGGCGGTTCGTGTGTTCCTTATCACAGCCGCTGATATTGGAACCTTGGATGAGGTTCTCGACGAAGCGGGATATCGCTTCGTGGATGGCCGCTGGACATCTCCCGACTGGATTGCCATCGAAAAGCAATCTGCCGCCGTGGCGGTCTAGGTATGCCACGCATTTCCCCTCTTCATTGGAAGGTTCTTGAGAAGATATTTCTGGCTGCGGGGTTTCGCTTCGCCCGTCAGGAGGGTAGTCATCGGTCGTACGTCAAGGAAGGCGTTTGTCGACCGGTAGTAATCCCAACCTACGACGAAGTTCCCGTTTCGATCATCCGGAACAACATGAAGACAGCAGGGATGGGCCGTGATGCATATTTTGCTCTACTTGAAAAGGCTCGGTAGCGACCACATCAAGCTCCAATTCAACCCGTCGGAGAACCACTCCACATGAACTCCCCACGCATCGAAGCCATCCTCGGAGACATCACCAAGCAGCAAGTCGACGCCATCGTCAATGCCGCAAACGAGACGCTGCTCGGCGGAGGCGGTGTGGACGGGGCGATTCACCGCGCGGCGGGGCCGGAATTGCTCGCCGAGTGCCGAACCCTCCGCGGCTGCGCGACGGGTGACGCCAAGATCACTAAGGGCTACAGGCTCCCCGCGAAGCATGTCATCCATACCGTTGGCCCGGTCTGGGGCGGCGGCGCGCACGGCGAAGACGCGTTGCTCGCCTCCTGTTACCGGAAGTCGCTGGGTCTGGCCGTTCAGAACGGGCTCAAATCCATTGCCTTCCCCTGCATCAGCACAGGCGTTTACCGATTTCCTCACGAGCGCGCCGCCCAAATCGCCGTGCGAGAAGTTCGGGAATTTCTCGACAAGAATCCAGGCCTCGATCAAGTGCTGTTCGTTTGTTTTCTGCCTCTGGATTTCGAGACTTATCAAGAGCTTTTGCAGGAAGCGGCGTAGGTCGGGCGCATTCTTGAGGGCCCGATGCATGCCATCCCCCCGTCCGCCGCGGGCATCAAAATGTGGAGGAGCCGTGCGCAAAATGATTTGCGTCTCGGCCATTAATGGTCCAAGGTTGACCTTCGCGGTGCAGGGTGACATGATAAAGGCATCGAAGGCGACGGCAGGGGGGGACTGAAACAATGAGGCGGGAAATCACACTACGCTATTCCATAGTGGCGCTTTGCGCCGGAGCATTACTCTTCCTTACTCTGGGCCTGGCGGCGCATCCGCAGGACGACAAGGGACCCAACAACCCGTCAGGACCCAATCGCGACGTGGGGGAAACCGTCCTCGTGCCAAAGAAGACTCCGCCTTCGACGCCGGGCGCAGCCACTCCGGACAGCGGCTCTCAGCCCGTCACCCCCCCGGAAAAGATCAACCCCAAGGAAATTTACACGCTGACCACCTCCACGAACCTGGTCAATGTGGACGTACTCGTCGTCGATAAGGATGGCAATCCGATCTCCGGACTGACCAAGGCGAACTTCAAACTCGCCGACGAAGGAGTGCCGCAATCCATCAGCAACTTTGCGACCGGCGACGCACCCATGACGGTTTGCATGCTGATCGAGTTCAGCAACACGAGTTGGTACATCCTCTACACCACTTTGCAGTACAGTTACGAATTTGTCCGCGTCATCGAGCCCAAGGACTGGGTCGCGGTCGTGACCTTCGACATGAACCCGACGATCCTTACCGACTTCACTCAGAATCGAAGTGAAGTGCTCGGTGCCCTCAACCTGCTACGCATCCCCGGCTTCAGTGAAATCAATCTCTTTGATGCCCTGGCGTTCACGATAGACCGCATGAAGGATATCCAGGGACGAAAGGCCATCCTGGCGATCTGCACAGGATGGGATACTTTCAGCAAGCTTACCTACGATCAAACGCTCAAGCTGGTCCGCAACTCGGACACCATTATCTATCCCATCAGCATCCTGGAATTTGCAGACTTGCGCATCCCGGGGGGATTGGGAATAAGCGGCGCTCAGGCGAGAGCCGCTCTGACCTACATCGCCAAGTATTCTGGCGGGCAGGCCTACTTCCCGCGATTTGTGCAGGATATGCCCGGGATTTATGGACAGATCTCCCAGCAGTTGCGGAACCAATACAGCCTGGGGTTTATTCCTTCCAACAACTCTCGCGACGGGAAGTTCCGAAAGCTTAAGATCGAACTGGTGGATGAGCGCGGGAACCCCTTGATCATCCCTAACCAGAAGGGCAAAGCCGTCAAATACAAGGTCATCGCCCGCGAGGGTTATTACTCGCCGAAATCGTAGCTCACTGGGCGCTTCACCATCCAAGACACGGGCCAGCCTGGTCTACTTCACGCGGGCTGGAGACGGGTTGAGCTCGTAGATGGGTTCGGGGGGCGGGGGGCGCTCCGGTCCGGCGACCTTGAGCGAGCGCGCCGTGTCTTCGCAGGCCTCCAAATAGAGCTTTTCGTCCTCTTGGCCTCCGGTGCAGTTGATCTCGACGATGCGTTCAGGGGAAATCACCCGTGCGGTCATCAGCATCGCACGGTTCTTGAATTGCTCAATAATGATGGCATCGCGGTTATGGATCTCCAGTTGCCTGAAACTGTAGCGAGGAATCTTCAGATAGACGTCATCGGTCTGCCACTTGGCAAGTTCGCGGGGATCAAACTCGTGCGTCCCGTCGGGATTGGGCCGAGATGTAATCGTGATCGATGGACCGATACCCATGAACTTGGATTGCGCGATGCGTACGCCGCCCGCAAACTCCTCTGTACTCCCCATGAGTCCCGAAGAAATCTGAATTTCGATCCCGAGGTTTTCGTTCTTGTAGGGCACGGGCTTGAGGACCTCTTCCCGGACGCGTTCCTGGTGCCCCGGCATCCATTTCACCAGGTAGTACTCCCCCCCCAAGACCGCTCCGCCAATGATCAGAATGCTCAGACCCACAATCCATTGGGTAGAAATTTGTTTCTTCATCGTCAGTCATCTTATCCGTGTTGCGTCAGCGGCGCAATCCGCTTGCCCAGGGGGAGCGATCCGCGTCGCTCCGGGGCTCAATCCAGCCTTAATTCCATGTAAAGCGCCCCATCAAGCGCGTTGGCCTTGTAAGGCGCTGCCTGGGAAAAACCCAGCGACTGGTAGAGCGCAATCGCTTCCTTCATCACCGGCAACGTGCCCAGGCGCGCGGTGTGATACCCGGCTTGGCGGGCCTGAATGATGATCTCCTCCGCCAGGGTGCGTCCCAGTCGCCGCCCCCGGAATCGTGACCGGACGTACAGTCGCCTGATCTCGCAATAGCCGGGTTCCATCTTGCGCAGCCCGATGCACCCCGCCGCCTCGCCATTCATATAGGCCAGCAGCAGACGGCCCTCCGGCGGCGCGTACATTCCAGGCAGGCCCTGCGTTTCCTCTTGGAAACCCGTGAAGCACTCGCAGAAGTCGGGAATCGCCCCATACTCCCGGAAAAGCTCGCGCACCCGGGCGATCTCCTCGGGTGATTCAGCTTGGATGACCGTCGGCATCGTCGCTTCTTCCGGGCCAGTGAGCTTCATTTCACCATGATCAACGGATGTGTTTTGGGCACGACCTCGCCGATTTCCTTCCCTGCAACGCCGCGCTCGCGCAGGGCCGCAACCAGGTCTTTTGCGAAAGCAGACTCGACGGAAAACAGCAGGCCCCCGGAAGTTTGCGGGTCGAAGAGCAGGTTCCGCAAATCGTCGGAAATGCCATCGGCAAATTCCACGCAGCCGGCGATGAACTCGGTATTGTGCAGCAACCCGCCGGGCAGAAAACCCTGCCGCGAGCAATCGAGCGCGCCGGGCAGCAGCTCAATCGCCGCACAATCGATGACCATGCTGACCTTGCTGCCGATGGCCATCTCGCGCGCGTGCCCGAGCAGACCAAAGCCCGTGATGTCCGTCGCGCCGTGGATGGGAAATGGGAGGGCCACTTCGCTCGCCGTTCGATTGAGCGTGGACATCGAATCGACCGCGACGCGGATGGACTCCTCACTCGCCGCGCCCTTCTTGATCGCAGTGCCAATAACTCCCGTACCCAATTGCTTGGTCAGCACCAGACGGTCTCCCACGTGCGCCCCGGCGTTCGCCCACACGCGCTGCGGATTCACCACGCCCGTCACCGCATAGCCAAACTTGATCTCGTCGTCGCCAATCGAGTGCCCACCGATTACCGTGCAGTTTGCTTCCTGCATCTTGGCGAGCCCACCTTGCAGAATTTGCTCAAGAATCTCGATTCGGTCCGGGTTGTTCGGGAACCCCACAATCGAAAGCGCCGAGACTGGCCGCCCGCCCATGGCGTAAACGTCGCTCAAAGAATTTGCCGCGGCAATCTGGCCGAAGGTGTACGGGTCATCGACGATGGGCGTGAAGAAATCCACCGTCTGCACCAGGGCCAGGTCGTCGGTCAGTCGATACACTCCGGCGTCGTCGGCGGTGTCGAAGCCGATCAGGACATTGGGATCGAATTGCCTAGGCAGCTTGGCGAGCACCGAGTCCAAAATACTTGGACTCAACTTGGCCGCTCAACCCGCTGCCTTCACCATCGCCGTGAGGCGTATGCGTTCGTCCATACAGGTTTGAATTATATGCTGCCTGCGGAAGTTTCAAAAGTAGCGCCGGCTTCCAGCCGGCTCTGGAATGCCGCCAAGATGGCGGCGCTACGGCACGCGCTTGAATTGCCGCGAAACCGCCGATAGAATCTCGGATGGTGACGGGTTTGAAGATACACCGACTTACTGTCCCGGCCCTTCCCGGCCCCGCCTTCGCAATTGATTCCGAATTCATTGCCGTAGCGCCTCGCCCTACCCTCACCCCCGGCCCCTCTCCCAGCGGGAGAGGGGGGACCGCGAAGCGGTGGGTGAGGGATCGCCTCCCACGCGCTACAAAGGAGAGTTCTCATGTTCCCATTTCATGGCGTTGATTATATGGAAATCGATTCGCTTTTCAGTGACGAAGAAAAACTGGTGCGCCAGATGGTGCGCGAGTTTGTGGACAACGAAGTGAATCCCCACATCGAGGAATGGAACCGTGAGGGCAAGTTCCCGATGCACCTGGTGCCGCAGATGGCCGAGCTCGGCTTCTTTGGCGCGAACATGCAGGGCTACGGCTGCGCGGGCATGTCCAACGTCGATTACGGCCTCATCATGCAGGAGCTCGAGCGCGGCGATAGCGGCCTTCGCAGCTTCGTCTCCGTGCAGGGCGCGCTGGTGATGTACCCCATCAAGGAATACGGCTCGGAAGAGCAGAAAGACAAGTGGCTGCCGCTCCTTCAGCAGGGCAAGGCCATCGGATGCTTCGGCCTGACGGAGCCCGACTTCGGCTCAAACCCCGCCGGAATGCGCGCGCGCGGCGTGAAAGACGGCGACCACTGGATTCTCAACGGCGAGAAAGCCTGGATTACTTCCGGCACGATTGCCGATGTCGCGGTCGTCTGGGCGCGCACCGACGAGGGCGTACGCGGATTCTTGGTGGAAAAAGGAACACCCGGATACACTTCAAAAGATATCAAGGGCAAGTGGTCGCTGCGCGCCTCGGTCACCTCAAGCCTGTCGCTTCAGGATGTGCGCGTGCCCGCCTCGAACATGTTCCCCAAGGCACAGGGCATGAAGGCGCCGCTCGGCTGCCTGACGCAAGCGCGCTACGGCATCGGCTGGGGAGCGATCGGCGCGGCCATGGCGTGCTACAACGAGTCGCTCGAATACGCCAAGATCCGCAAACAGTTTGACGATAAGTCCATCGCCTCACACCAACTCGTGCAGGCCAAGTTCGCCGATATGGTGACGGAAATCACCAAGGCGCAACTGCTGGCGCTGCAAGTCGGCCGCCTCAAGGATAAAGGCCGCGCCGACTTCGCCCACGTCTCCATGCTCAAACGCAATAACGTCAAGATCGCGCTCGACATCGCCCGCGCCGCGCGCGATATCCTGGGGGCCAACGGCGTCGCCGATGAGTACCCCATCTTCCGCCACATGTGCAACCTGGAGTCGGTGTTTACCTACGAGGGCACGCACAATATTCATACGCTGATTATCGCCGAGCGCGTCACCGGCATTCCGGCATATAAGTAGGGGCGGGGCGTGCCCCGCCCAAACCAAATGCACTCACAGCAAATAAACGCGAACTATGCGGCACCCACGAATGTGTTACACTTCGCAACACTATGAGTAGAGCTCTGACCATTACGGCGGATGTGGACGAACCTGCGTTGATGATGAGGCGCAGCCACCTTTGGTCGGATGAACTTGTCTATATCATTTGCTGCAACCGGAAGCAGCGAACCGATGCCAACGAGCTTCGATACAAAAAGGGCGGATCGTGCATCCTCAAAATTGGCCGCACGGCATTAGGGAAGGGTAGACCGTCGGGATCAATGGCGTGGGTTGCAGAGCGAGCGTTCAACGAGTTGCACGGGATCAAAGTTATTCGCGGCTACCTCGTGAAATGCAGGAAGCGTCAGCACGTCAAAACGTGGGAACAACTAGAATCTCAACTCATCCGTATGTTTGAGCAGACATTTGGTTCGTTGCCGCGTTACAACAAGAATCGTGGAGCCACCCCGAAGAAGCGTACCCTATTTCGCCCCGACAGACTTAAGGCTGTCATCGAAGAGTTGAGTTAGTTGCGCGCCCGGGGGCATCTTGCGCCGAGAAGCCTTTCCCGCATGACCAGTTGTTACGT
>JACQNR010000327.1 GCA_016202975.1 Acidobacteriota bacterium | reverse complement strand
CTTCCGTCACACAGCAAAGTGAAAGTTCTCAAATTACACGGATCGATTGGGTGGTACGCAAATCAATACCAGAACAGAGGAAAGAGCCCTTTGCGGCTAAGCCATGCGTTCCTGGAGCATTTGGGACTGTGGTCTAATTCCCCTGCCCCCCGTCATACCGCTGACCATGAAGACGAAAGGGCTATCATCCTTCCAACTTATTTGAAGAACTTCGATGATCCGGCCCACCGAGATATCATGCCGGAGGTCTGGCACCAAGCTTCTGATTCATTGAGACGAGCAGAGCACGTTTGGATCCTTGGATACAGTCTGCCGACGGCGGATACGGCAGTCCGGACTCTTCTTCTTTCCTCAATCGGACGTGGTCGTCCGGGGCAACAAGTGAAAGTAATTAACCGGGATGGTGCGACGGTGAAGAGGATTAGTAACTTCTTAGGGGCATCCCCAGCCAGGCCGCTCACCTTCAGGAGTTGGGTTCACAGGGGATGCCCATGAGAGCGGGAATGTCATCAAATCAAGGCGCAAAAGCCGCTGGGTTGAAGTGCAACTCTGCTGTACAGCAACTGGCGGCGTAAAGCCGCCGCTACAAATGTATGCCTGTCGGGACGCAAAAAGACTACTACGCGACGCTGGGCGTTGAACGCAACTCGAAGCCCGATCATATTCGAAAGGCCTATCGCCGCCTGGCGCGCAAGTTCCATCCCGATTTCAACCCCAACAACAAAGCCTCGGAAGAAAAGTTCAAGGAGATCCAGGAAGCCTATGACGTTCTGAGCGACGAAAAGAAGAGGCAGATCTACGACCAGTACGGCTTCTACTCGGACAACATACCGCCCGGCGGCCCCGGGGCGCAGTATTCAACCGGCCCGGCGGGCCCGGGGGTCGACTTTTCCGGGTTTGATTTTTCCGACTTCGCCACCGGCCAGGAACGAAGCGGCGGATTCGGTTCAACATTCCGTGATTTGTTTTCGCAAATCTTTTCGGGCGGAGGCGTGACGGAAGATGAACCCGCGGGCCCCGCGCGCGGCGAGGACATGGAGCACCGGCTCCACCTCGGTTTCTGGGACGCGATACGGGGCACGAGCGTGCGGCTCACCGTCGCGCGCCCGCAGACCTGCTCGACCTGTCACGGCACGGGTTCTGCGGGAGGCGCGAGCGTGACGTGCGCACGATGCAATGGCACGGGAAAGGCCCCACGCCAGGCTGGCGCGATGCGCGTCACCGTCACCTGCCCCGATTGCAGTGGCAGTGGCAAGCAGAAGCGCCGCTGCACCTCTTGTGGGGGCAGTGGTCAGATTCGGCGGCCGGAAACTTTCGAAGTGCGCATTCCTCCCGGCGTGGACAACGGCTCTCGCGTGCGCGTGCCCGCCAAGGGGAGTGCCGGCAGGGTTGGAGCGCCAGCCGGAGATCTTTACATCGTTACCGACGTCGAGCCACACCCTTACTTCGAACGCAAGGGCGATAACATCTACGTAAAGCTCCCCGTAACCGTAACTGAGGCGGCGCTCGGCGCAAAAGTTGAAGTTCCAACGCTGGACGGGACAACCACAATCAAGATTCCGCCCGGAACGCAAAGCGGGCAAAGGCTTCGGCTGCGAGAAAAAGGTGCACCGTCGCTGCGGGCAAGCGTCCGGGGAGACCAATTCGTGGAAGTTCAAGTGATGGTCCCGCGCGTCGCGGACGAGCGGACGAAAGAAATCCTGCGCGAGCTGGGACGACTTAACCCTGAAGATCCGCGGCGGGATTTGAAAAATGTAGGGAGCAAGTGACGAGTTTCGATTTTCCAGTTTCGAGTTTCTGCTTGCGGAGAGCTGAGGGCTGAGAGCTTCTCCATGCCTAGAGGAAGAAAAACCCGCGGCAAAGCCGGCTACATGATCAGCGCCGTGGCGGAGATGTATCAAATTCATCCGCAGACGCTGAGGCTGTACGAGCGCGAAGGTTTGCTCATCCCTTCCCGCAGTAACGGCAATACGCGTCTTTACGGGCCGGAAGACCTCGAGCAGCTGGAGATGATCCTCAAGCTGACGCGGGACCTGGGCGTCAACATTTCGGGTGTCGCCATCATTTTGAACATGCGCAAGCAGATGGAAGAAATGCAGAAAGAAATGCGCGCGTTCGTCGAGTTCGTGCAGGGCGAAGTGCTGCATCACCCCCAGGAGGACCAATCGAAATTCCGCACTGCGTTGGTCCGCATTCCGCCGCCCGTCCTGATCCGGACGAAGAAGAACGAACCGCGCTGATGGCTGCGTTTTCGCTCGCCTCGGTCGGCAACCTGAATTAAAATCACCTCTCCATCATGGCCAAGACCGACTGCACCCAGTGTGAAGGCACCGGTTGGAAGCCCGTCGAGACCGACGGCGTGCGGCGCATGGTGCCCTGCGACTGCGTCGAGGGTGAACGCACCGTACGGCTGCTGGCGCGGGCGCGCGTGCCGCGCCGCTACGAGCACTGCGACTTCGAGAGCTTCGACATTCGAAAAGACGCGAGCGGTGAGCCCAATCGCTATCTCGAGCGGGCCAAGATTGAGGCTATGGCGTTCGTGCGCGAGTATCCGCTGGATTATGGGCTCCTATTCGTCGGTCCGACAGGCGTCGGCAAGACTCACCTCGGCGTCGCCGTCCTCCGCGACCTCATGATCAGCAAAGGGGTCGAGTGCCTTTTCTACGATTTCCGCGATCTGCTCAAGGAGATTCAGGACAGCTGGAATCCCGTTTCGCGCAGTTCCGAGCTGCGCGTGCTGCAGCCCGTTCTCGATTCGGAGGTCCTGCTGCTCGACGAACTCGCTGCGCTTAACCCCACGGACTGGGTGAAGGAAACTCTGGCCTATATCATCAACACGCGCTACAACCAGAAGAAGGTCACGCTCATCACCACCACGCTTCCCTTCGGCGACTCGGGCGGACGGCGGGAGGCGCGTATGCCATCGGGGGAATCGGTCCCGGACGTCGAGCGCACGCTCAACCAGTTCGG
>JACQNR010000320.1 GCA_016202975.1 Acidobacteriota bacterium | reverse complement strand
GTCGTATTCAACTACACCAGTCCAGACGGCGAGGAAGGGTACCCCGGAACTCTCAAGACCCAGGTGACCTACACCCTCACCGACAAGAATGAACTGATCTTTGATTATCACGCCACGACCGACAAGGCGACGCCGGTTAATCTGACGAATCACACCTACTTCAATCTGGCCGGGCCCGGCGTGCGCGACATCCTCGACCACGAAATCATGATCAACGCGGACAATACGACTCCGGTTGATTCCACACTGATTCCCACCGGGGAAATCAAGAGCGTGCAAGGCACCCCGTTTGATTTCCACAAGTTGACGCCAATCGGGGCGCGTATCAACGCCACCGACCGGCAAATCAAGTACGGGCCAGGTTACGATCACAACTTCGTCATCAACCGCAAGGGCCCTGGACTTGTTCTTGCCGCGCGCGTCGTCGAGCCGACCACAGGGCGAGTCATGGAAGTTTCGACAACCGAGCCGGGCATCCAGTTTTACACGGGGAATTTCCTCGACGGAACATTGACGGGCAAAGGCGGACACGTCTATAAGCGCCGCTATGCATTCTGCCTGGAAACGCAGCACTTCCCGGATTCTCCGAACAAGCCGGAATTCCCGTCCACGATCTTGAAGCCGGGAGAGACGTACACTTCGGAGACGGTGTACGCGTTCTCCGTCGAGAAATAAATCGCAAAAGTTGGTCAGTTCGCAGACATCCCTGGGCCGGTCACATTCTCTTTTGACCGGCGTGGCCGGACCATTCCACCCTGAGAATCCGAGCAGGCGAGATCCATGGCGATTCAACCCAAAAATTCAGCCAAATTGAAAGTGTTTCAGCGCCGCGCTTTTGTCCGTGGGGCGGCGGGAAATTCGGCGAATCACGGCTCCACCCGATCCAGGGAAACCGGAATAAGCAAATTGAGAGTTCGAGGGGCCGGACCTACGGCTGGCTGGAGGTTTCCCAGGTCTCGGGCGAGGACATCCAGTGGCGGGTCCGGTAGTCGCTGAGCGTGAGGGAGATCAGGATGGCGAGCCAGAACAAGGATGCCACGGCGACGATGTGGACAAGTCGCGTGCTCCAGCGCAGATGCATGAAGAAGAGGACGACCAGGCTCGCCTTGCACATGGCGATGAGCAGCGCCACGACGATGTTGAGCGGGCCGAGGTCGATCGTGGCGACCGTCGCCGTGACCAAGGTCAGAACTATCAGGCACGCAAAGACGACGAGGTAAGTTCTCTTAGGGACCACGTGTTGCGACATCAGTAGTGTGCCCCAATCAGATAGAGTAGCGGAAACAGAAAAATCCAGATGATATCTACGAAGTGCCAGTAAAGCCCCGTCATCTCGATGGCGTTGGAACCCTCCGGCGTGAAGCGCCCCCGGGCTGCCATCCCGATCAACACCGCAAGGATTCCGATGCCAATCACCATGTGCAGCGCATGGATGCCGGTCAGGGTGAAATAAAACACAAAAAAGAGCTCGGCACCGCGTGAATGGGGCCCGGCGAGTGCCCAGTTGATCCCCGGTGCAAGACCCGTCTCGTAATCGTGGTACCACTCGAAGACCAGCTTGACGCCCACGAAGGTGAGGCCGAGCGCCAGCGTGAGCGCAAGAAAAGTAATCAGGTGCCGGCGCTTGCCAAGAGTCGCGGCACGAACGGCCAGGGCCATGGTCAGGCTGCTGCACAGAAGGACGACGGTATTGAATGCGCCGAGTTTGATGCTCAGGTGGTGGCTGCCCGCTTCGAATCCGGGCAGATACATTCCGCGATAGACCGTATACGCGGCGAAGACGCCGCCGAAGAACATGACCTCGGTGGCAAGGAAGAGCCACATGCCGAGGCTGGACGCCTCGTGCTGCTGATCGAGGTCTTCGAAATGGTGCGCGAGCGCGCCGGCGCGTCCGTCAGACAACGTGAGCCTCCTTGCTGCCGTATTCGTAGGCGTCCTCGGTGACGACCGGAAGCTGCTCGAAGTTTTCCGTCGGGGGCGGGGAAGGCGTCTGCCATTCAAGACCTGTTGCGCCCCATGGGTTTGGTCCGGCCGCCGGGCCGTATCGCATTGACCAGATCAGATAGATGAGCGGGATCACGTAGCCCACTCCCAGGATGGACGCTCCGGCGGACGACATGATGTTCAAGACCTGGAACTCCTCGGGGTACACCGCGTAGCGACGCGGCATGCCGAGATAGCCCACCACGAATTGCGGGAAGAAAGTCAGGTTGAATCCGATGAAGATGACCAGGGCAGCGAAGCGTGCCCAGGCGTCGGGATAGAGACGCCCGGTTATTTTCGGCCACCAGAAGTGCAATCCTCCCAGGTAGCCCATCAGTGCGCCCCCCACCATGATGTAATGGAAGTGGGCGATCACAAAGTATGTATCATGAAGATGGATATCAGTCGCGAGCGATGCCAGGAACATGCCGGTCAGCCCGCCCATCGTGAACAGGCCGATGAATCCCAGGGCGTAAATCATGGGCGAATCATAGGAGACCGACCCCTTGTAAAGCGTGGCGGTCCAGTTGAAGACTTTGATCGCGGAGGGAATCGCCACGGCGAAACTGAGCGCGGAGAAGACCAAGCTCGCGTACACCGACTGGCCGCTTACGTACATGTGGTGCCCCCACACCAGGAAAGAAATTGCCGCGATCGCGAGGCTCGAATAGGCGATGAAGTGGTAGCCAAAGATGCGTTTCTTGGAAAAGCAGGTGACGAGCTCACTGACCACGCCCATCGAGGGAAGGATCATGATATAGACCGCGGGGTGCGAATAGAACCAGAACAGGTGCTGGAACAGGATCGGGTCGCCGCCCAGCGCGGGGTCGAAGACGCCGACTTGGAACATCCGTTCCAGCCCGACCAGGACGATGGCGACGGCGACGACCGGCGTCCCGAGGACCTGAATGACGCTCGTGGCATACATCGCCCATACGAACAAAGGAAGCCGCGACCAGGTCAGTCCCGGCGCGCGCATCTTGTGGATGGTGACGATGAAGTTCAGTCCGGTGAGAATGGAGGAGAATCCCGCGATGAAGACCCCGAGTGCAGCGGCCATGACCTGCCCGTTGGCATAGGTGGTGCTGAGAGGCGTGTAGAACGTCCACCCCGTATCAACGCCGCCCGCGATGAGGGCATAGACCGTGAAAAGGCCCGCGACGACATAGATGTACCAGCTCAACAGGTTGATGCGGGGGAAGGCGAGGTCGCGCGCGCCCACCATCATCGGGATGAGGAAATTCCCCATGGTGGCTGGAATCGACGGGATCAGGAAGAAGAAGATCATGACGATGCCGTGCATGCTGAACATCTTGTTGTAAGTGGCGGGCTGAAGCAGTGCTCCCTGAGGCTCGATCAAGTGGATTCGGATCAGCACGGCCGAGATTCCGCCGATGAGGAAAAAGAAAGTGATCGATGCGAGGTAAAGCAGCGCGATGCGCTTATGATCGGTGGTGAGAAGCCACGACCGGATGCCGTACTGGACGTTCAGATAGTTTACGCCCGTCGAATTTTCCGTTGCAGTCGCGGTCATTCACTTTTCCTTTCCTGAGGTCCCAAGGACTTGATGAATGCGATCAGCTGCAAGAGCTGTTCTTCCGAGATCTGCCCTTTGAATGTGGGCATGATGGGGTCATACCCGGCGTGGATTTTGGCCGAGGGATAGAGAATGGATTCCCGGATGTACTCCTCGTTGGCGACGACGGTGCTTCCGTCGCTCAGCTTGACCTGGCTCATATAGAAATCATTGAAGGGCGGCGCCTTTCCCGCGCCGTGACAAGTGATGCAAGCGAATCGCTCGTACAATTGCGCGCCAGAGGCGGCCATGGTTTCAGCCTTGCGGCTGCCGCTCAGCCAACGCTCGTACTCTTCCGGTTCCATCACGACGACGCTGCCGATCATCAGCGCATGATTCACGCCGCAGTACTGCCCGCAAAAGAGGTGGAACCGGCCCGTCTTGGTCGCCTCAAACCACAGACTGGTGTAGCGGCCCGGCACGACGTCCTTCTTGACGCGGAAAGCAGGAATAAAGAAGTCGTGGATGACGTCTTCCGAGGTCATGGTGAGCTTTATGGGCTTGCCCACGGGCACGTGGAGCTCGTTGATTTCCCGCGCGCCGTCGGGATGCTGGAGCTGCCACATCCACTGCTTGCCGATGACGAATATTTCCGTCGCGGCCTCGGGCGGCCGCGAATTGCTGATGAACAAGCTCGACGACCAGACAAAGATCACGACGACCAGGACCAAGGGGACCGCGCTCCAGAATATTTCGAGTGGGAGCGAGCCCTCGATCTGCCCAGGGATTTCGCCCTTGGCCTTCCGGCGGTACCGGATGGCGAAGTAAAAAATCGCGGTGAAAATGACAAATGTGAAGAACAGGGTGATGGCGGTCAGGAAAAAATAGAGCTGGTCAATCCCCTGCGCGATCGTCGAAGCCTGTTCAGGCCGTAATGGAAAACCGGACCACATCTATGCGATAAGCCTTCCTTTTAGCGGCGGCGTCCTCGCCGCCGTGATTCACTCTTTGTAGCACGCCGCAATGCGCACATCGTCACTGCAGCCTTCAGGTGTGCACGCGTCGCTCCGCGCGGACCAGGACGAACACGAGCGTGCCGATCGACAGAATCGTAACGAGCCCGGCAAGCTGCAGGACGCGGGAGATCACCAGCCCGTACTTGCCAACCGCGGGATTGTACTGGCTGCAATAGAGCAGCACGGCGTCGACGGGATTGCCGATCTTGTTGTTCGATGACTCCACGAGCGCCAGGCGCAAATCACCTGCCGGGTAGTGGATTCCGTAGAAATAGTGTGAAACCCTGCCCTCGGGTGTAATGACCATAATTCCCGCAGCATGAGCAAACTGTTCAGTGGTTTCGTCGTAGTTGTAATGGAATCCTACGGCGTCGGTCAGGCGACTGATGGATTCCTGACTGCCGGTCAAAAAGTGCCATGCTTTTTCCGCGCCGGGCCGCCCGTACAGGCCGACATAAACGGACTTTTTTGAGGTGGCGTTCATCGGCTTGTCGTTGGGATCAAAACTCACTGTCAGAATCTCAAATTCCTTTCCGACGTCGAATTTGAGTTGTTTTACTGCGTCGAGCAAACCGTTCTCCGAGGTGGTACAGAGCATCGGGCAGGCATAGTAGATGAGCGATAGCACCACGGGTTTCTTTCCGAAGTAGTCGCCGAGCTTGACGGTGCGGCCGTCTTCGTCCACGAAGGGCAGGTCGAGCGGCACCTGCGCGTTCAATTTCTGGACGATGCCTACTCCCAGAAGCTGCGGAGGGAGTTGGCGCGGCCCCTCGGCGCGCGCCGGCGCCGCAGCCGCCAGAGTCATGGCGATAGTGAATGCGACAATGGTTTGCTTTCTCATGGTTGTTGTTTCTTTGGCGTCGGGAGATTCATCTTCGCCTGTGCGCCGGCGCCGCTTTGAGCGACTGGGCTCGGCCGCACGGGGAATCCTTTCTCCAGCGAAAGTTCCATCGCCCGCTCGATCGGGATGTGAACCGTACCCGCGTTCTGGTCAATCCAACCATAACTGCTGAGCCGGGCTTTCTCCTCCTCCAGGTTTCTTTTCAGTTCCTCCACCGGTCTCACGCTCAGGCGCGGCGCGGGCGGGATCGTGCGCGTCTGGTCAAATGGTGACGCGGGTGGGCCAAGCCTCTGGACGGTTACGAAATACTTCATGACGATCCAGCTCGCCGCGAGCCCCGCAACGGTCAGCATCAAGATTCCAATCGCCGACCAGACCATGCTGCGCGAAGCCACATCGCGAGTCTCGTAGCGCGGTTGATCGCCGGTGTCATGCATGATGCTCGGCTCCTTCCGCGAGGCGCGGGTCGTTCATCGGCAGGAGCGGATTCCGCTTGAGCACGGAGAAAAACCGCCACAGCCAAATCCCGCCGACACCCAGCACGGCCAGCCCATCCATCCACTGGAACCTGGGCCCAGAACGGTTGTATGCGGGCGTCATCAGCCAGTAGAGATCCACGAGACTCATCAGAACCAGTAACATCGCGACGGCCGCCAGCGATCGGATCCGCCGTTTGACGAAACGGCTCAGCAATAGCAGGAACGGGACGGCAAAATGAAACACAATCAGAACGACGGCGATCCCTGCCCAGTCTCCCCTCGCGCGGGCCAGGTACCACGTGATCTCTTCCGGCAGGTTGCCCGACCAGATAATCAGGAATTGAGAAAACGACAAGTACGCCCACAGCATGGTGAAGGTGAGCAGCAGGTTTCCCAGGTCATTCAGCGCCACGGGCGTGACCCGATCCGAAAGCGGTTTCGAGTCCGCGAAGAACAAGCACGCGACGATGGCCAGGGACATCGCGGAGAGGAGCTGCGTGACCACGAAGATCATGCCGTAGATGGTTGAACTCCACGCGGGTTCCAGGGACATCACCCAGTCAAGCGACATGAACGTGACGGTCACAGCGTAAACGATCAACCCCGGCCCGCTGAGTTTCTGCAGGCGCCCGGACAAGCCTGCCTGGCCGGTGCGGTCCTGTTCGAGCGACCACTTGCTCAGGAGATGGGCGAGCAGAATCCAGGCAGCGAAAAACACCACCGTGCGCGCGACGAAGAAGGGCACATTCAGGTAGAAAGTTTTGTGGGCAAGCATTTCACTGGCTCGCACCTGTGCGGGGTCGGCCCAGGCGTAAAGATGGCGCAGACCGAAGAACAGGGGCAAGACAAGCGCCGCGAGGATCAGTAATGTGCGGCTTCCCGACTCGAGAATGCGGCGTATGGGATGTCCCCAGCCTCCCCCTACCAGGTGATGAAGCATCAAGATAGCCACCGACCCCAGCGCCACGCCCAGCCAGAAGATGAAGGCGAACAGGTAGGAGCGGAAAAACTGCGTTGGGCTGTAGAGTCCGCCCGCGCCGCACAGCACCAGCGCTCCTGCGCCCACGATCAGGGCCAGTTTCTGGAGGTTCGTATTCCGATTCTGTGTTTCGACGTCCATTCTATCTTTCGGCCGGAGCGAGCTTGCTGCGCTCTGATTCGGGCACATC
>JACQNR010000319.1 GCA_016202975.1 Acidobacteriota bacterium | reverse complement strand
TTACAAAAATGATCACCCCATCGGTCCGAAGGCTACGCTGGGGGCGGTGGGCGTCAATACGAGGTTGCAGCTCTTCGCCGCCAGCACAAACACGTGCACATCGGGAGGCGTCGGCGTTGACTGCATCCTGCCGAGTGGCGATCCCGCTTTCGCTCAGTTCTATCAACACTACGGGGCGTTCCAGATCACCCGCAGGACGAACGCGTTTCCCTCTGGCGGCCGTACGGGCGGGGTTGTCATCCCTGCTGGGGCTACCGACTCTTCAACTGCGTACGTGATTTGCACGACCTGCCACACTCCGCACACCATGTACACTTTCAGCGGTACCGCGGCTGGTGTGGCTGGCGTCTACCCCACTTACTTCTTCATCGCGGCACCTTACAATCCGGCAGCGCCCGTAACCAGTCCCTCCACGGCATCGTCGGCGACGCAGTTCTGCCGCCAGTGCCACTTCACTGGAGCGGGTGGCTCGAATGAAGGCTCCGGGATTAACACGGTAACGACGCAATTCTAGCTGCGTCTCTGCTTTCTTGGGGGGAGGGGAAATTCCTCTCCCCATTTTTTCGAGACTTTTGAGGGAATCATGCGATTGCAGTTTTGTACTGCTGTGATGGTCTTCGTAGGGATCTCAGTCGCGAGCGCACAGGTCGACTCCCATGCTCCCGCGCCAACCCAGACTCTCATGAGCGCCCACGGGGCCTCCGCACCGGGAGTCCGTATCAGCGACAAGCCGGTAGTGCGCGTCAACGGCACCGCTCTAACCGACCGCGATCTGCTGCGCGAGATGTACGCCATCTTTCCGTACGCCCAGCAGCACAATGGTTTCCCCAGAGAACTTGAGCCGGAAATCCGGCGCGGCGCCCTGGAAATGATCATTTTTGACGAATTGGTGTACCAGGAGGCAAAGCGCCGCCATGTGACGATATCTCCGGGGCGCTTGGCGAGGGCAGAAGCGGAGTTCCGTAAGCAGTTCCCCAACCAGGATGTTTACGAGCAGTTCCTCCGGGTGGAAGCAAACGGGTCTCGGCAAGTGCTGCGCGAGAGGATCCGGCGCTCGCTACTGATCGAAGCTCTGCTGAGGACCGCGGTGGATAGCAAGTCGGCGGTGTCCGTGGCCGAGGCCAAAGCCTACTACGAAAAGAACTCCAAGAGCTTCGAGCATGGCGATAGATTCAGCCTTCAAACCATATCCATTATTCCGCCGCCGAATGCCAGCGCAGAGATTCAGAAAGAAGCGCGCAAGCGGGCCGAGGATGCGTTCCGCCGAGCCAAAGCGACCAGGAGCTACCAGGAGTTCGGCCTGCTGGCGGAAAAAATCTCCGATGACGATTGGCGCGTCAACATGGGCGACCGCAAGCAGGTGGAGCGCGCCCAACTGCCGCCACCGTTGGTGGCCGCGGCGCTGAAATTGAAGCCGGGCGAAGTAAGCGATCTCCTCCAACTCGGCCCGAATTACACGTTGTTCCGGTTGAATGCCTATATCCCGGCGGGCAAGACCGATTTCAACGCGGTCAAAGCGCAGATTCAGTCGGACCTCCAGAAGGCCAGGACCAACGCACTACGTTCGGAACTTCATAAGAGGCTGCGGAAAAACGCGAAAGTGGAAGTGCTGTAATTCCGCAGGGCTGATGGAACGGGATGTGTCAGCGGGTTCAAAACGCGGCTCTGGTTTTGGTGGCGCTGGTGGTCTGGCTATCGCCGGCGTCGGCGCAAGTCATGGTGGGCGACAGCGTGAATCTCAGGGCTGGCGGGGACTTGTCGTTTGGTTACAGCGGCACGTCCGGCAACGCGGATACCTCGAGCCATTCCCTCGATATGGGTGGTCATGGCTGGATGCACGGCTTTTACTATAAACCCCAGTTCGTTTCGTTCGACTTCCAGCCCTATTACCGTCGCTCACAGAGCGATTCCATTTTTCAATCCATCACGAATGGCAGCGGCTTTACGGCCGACACCTCTATCTTCAGCGGCAGCCATTTCCCCGGGACCATTTCTTATAGCAGGACGTATGACAACACCGGGCAGTTCGGTGTTCCGGGCATCAGCGGCATTGCGTCACACGGAAACGGCAATAATTTCAGCGTCGGCTGGAGTGCGCTGCTTCCTCATAAGCCCACGCTCACGGCGGTCTATTCGACCACATCGGGGGAGTCCTCGGTGTTCGGAGCCAATACCAACAGCAATGCCAGTTCGCGCAACTTCACTCTCCAGTCCACATACAATTTAGCGGGCTTCGAACTGATGGGGCAGTACGTGCGACTCACTACGGACTCGACCTTCCCATCTATTATCGAAGGCGGAGAGACGCAGGAATCGCACGCCGGCTCGAACGCCTTTACGGTGAACGCCGGGCATGCGCTGCCGATGACGGGCCATTGGAACCTAGTGTGGAACCGGTCCAGTTACTCAAGTGAGTTCAGAAGTGGGTCGGTGGCAGCGTCGAACAACGGTAGGGTAAACGATCTCACCACGTTGTTCTCGCTCAACCCGACACACAAGCTGGGGTTGGCATTCGGCGCGAATTACAACGACAACGCTTTCGGAGCCTTGCAGGAGCGGATATTGGCGTCGGGCGGCGTGCCTCTAACCAACCTAAGCTCCTCTTTGCGCACGGTTTCAGTCAACAGTCAGGCGAGCTATTCGGTCTTCTCGCATCTTGCGCTATACGCCCGCGCGAACCACTATGAGCGATGGCTTCCTGGAGACCGGCGCGGGTTGACGCAGTTCAGTGGCAACGCAAGTTTCAATTTCATGCGGTCGTTCCTCGGGGCGCTGACCTTCTCGGCCGGGGTCATCGACACGTTCACCCAGGAGGGTAATTCGGGAGCAAGTCTTGTCGGAAATGTGAACTACCTCCGCCGATATCATGCCTGGGAGTTTGGGGCAGATTTCGGCTATACACAGCAAGTGCAAACACTGTTCGATGTCTATACTACTTCGACATACCGGTATGCCGCGCAGGCGAAGCGCCGATTCCGTGGCTTCCAGTGGATGAGCTCCTTTCACGCCAGCCACAGCGGCTTTACGCATCTCGAGGGCTTTCGCAGCCGTTCCGAGGGCTTATCGACCAACCTCGTCTTTCGCCGATTTACGGTCGGTGGCCAGTATTCACAATCGGCGGGAACCTCGATTCTCACGTCCATCGGTCTGGTCGAACTTCCTCCAGGCGTGCCCCCGACACTGCTCCAACAGCCCATCCTGTACGACGCCAAAAGTTACGGAGGCGGCGCAAGCTTCCAGCCTTTTCGCCGTTTTACGGTGAGTGCGCACTACAATAAGGCTCACAGCGCGACCGCTGGACCGGCGATCGACTCCGGGTTCCAGTCAACGATATTCAATGCGCGGCTTATGTATCGGTTGCGGAAGCTTAACGTGGAGGGCAACTTCACGAAGTTCCGGCAGAGCATCAATACGGGGGCATTGCCCGCTGAGATCAATTCGTATTACATCAGATTCGCACGATGGTTCAACATCTTCTGAGTGGAACGCCGAACCCGCACCTACGCCGGGCAGCTATCACGGGGCTCGTGGTTGCAATGCTGACCGCTTCGGCCATCGCCGCAAATGTCCGCAAAGAGCTCCCTCCGCCCGCGCCTCCGGACCTTCTCCTCGAGGGCGGCCGAAAGCTCAGTTACGAGCGCAGTTTCAGCACGGAACGCGAAGTGAAGGGCAAGCCGGGCTTTTGGGGTAAGCTGGTGAATTTCATCGCCGGCGAGGCAGAAACGCGCGGCTTGGTACGTCCTTACAGCATTGCGGTGGATTCGCGTGGGCGGGCGATCATCACCGATCCGGGGGCTCGCGGCGTACACATCTTCGATTTTTCACGCAATAAGTACAAATTCATAGAGCGTCTGGAAAAAAGGAAAGACCCCATGCTCGTACCGCAGTGCGTCGCCCTCGATGCGCAGGACAACATCTACGTCACCGATTCTGAGGCGGGCAAGATTTTCGTCTTCAACGCGGACGGCAAATACCAGCGTGCCATCGGCAGTCTGAAGGGCGGAGAAGGCTTTTTCAAGCGGCCCACGGGGATTGCCGTGGACTCCGAATCGCGCCGGATTTATGTGACTGACACCCTGCGGAACAAGATTTACGCGCTCGATTTCGACGGACGGGTGATGCAGTCGTTTGGCCAGCGTGGGGCGGGCGTGGGCGAGTTCAATTACCCGACAGAGCTTCATCTTCAGGGTCAGGATTTGGCGGTCGTCGATGCCATGAATTTTCGTGTCCAATTCCTCGACCGCAGCGGGGTAGTTGGCAATTCCATCGGCCGCTCAGGCGACTCGAGTGGCGACATGTTCCGGCCCAAGGGAATCGGGATGGACTCGGAGGGCCACTACTACGTTGTCGACGCGCTGTGGGGTGTAGTCCAGATATTCGACCGCCAGGGCCGCCTGCTCTACTACTTCGGCAAGAGGGGTACGGGCCCCGGAGATTTTCTTCTGCCCTCCGGACTGTTCATCGATCGCGACGATCGGGTCTATGTCGTGGATT
Source organism: Acidobacteriota bacterium (assembly GCA_016202975.1). GTDB lineage: Bacteria > Acidobacteriota > Terriglobia > UBA7540 > UBA7540 > JACQNR01. The sequence continues at coordinate 7,755 of JACQNR010000319.1, read as the reverse complement.
CGATGAATCACCGCATTCAGGTGTTTCGTTATTTCGGACTTCGGACAAAGGAAGCTGCCAAGTGAAGAGGCTGTCCTTCATCTCCGTCTGCATTTTGCTTTGGGGTGGAAGTTTGCAGGCCCAGATGCAGGGTGATGTCCTCGGCTCGCATAACCTCTCACCTGCCGGCACCTCGCCTGTCCAAGGACAGGCTTCGGCCGCCTGCCTCTATTGTCATGCCCCTCATTCGGGGATCGGAAACAACACTCCCTTATGGGCCCAAACGCTTTCCACGCAGTCGTACGCGCTTTACTCGAGCACAACGATCCAGAACGTGCCGACCCAGCCGGATCTGGGGAACTCGAGTAGCCTTTGCCTGAGCTGCCATGACGGAACGGTTGCGGTTGGAACCACAGTCCCTTATGGAACCCTCACGATGACCGGGTCCATGTACAGCAAGGATGTTCTGGGCACTCAGCTCCAAAGCTCCCATCCATTCAGCCTGAAGAAGCCTCTGGTGGATTCACCCCACCTGGTAGCCAGCCTGGCGTCGACGCAGAAAACGGCCGACCCTTTGGCGAAGGTCAAACTAATTGCAGGGACGGTCGAGTGTACCAGTTGCCACGAGCCGCACGCTCAGGGCATCGACCCCGTTTCGCTGAAGTTTCTGGTACGAAACAGTGTGAATGGACAATTGTGCCTTGCCTGCCACACCGGCACCGCGCGATCCGTGAATGGGAAAAGTAATCCTCTCGCCCAATGGCCCTCCAGCATTCATGCCGTTTCTGCGAACGTCGTCAACCCTGCGGCAAAGCTGGGCGCATACAACACGGTAGCGCAGTTTGCCTGTCTTTCGTGTCATCGGCCGCATAACGCGAACGGCGACGAGGAGTTACTCCGTGCGCCTGACCCGGCGGCGACGAATGTGGATGCTCCAACTCAGAGCTGCATGACGTGCCACAGCGGCGGATCAAATCTCCAACAGCCGATTGCGAACGTGTATGGCGAGTTTGCGAAGAAGGGACACCCTCTCCCAGCAGGGAGTAACACGCACACCGCCAATGAGCCGGCGGTTCTGATTAATAATCGCCACGCCACATGCGCGGATTGCCATAACGGCCACTCCTCATTTCAAGTCGCGTCATTTGACCTGCCTCCCACGATCCGCGTTTCGCAAACTGGCACCAGTGGCGTCAGCGCTGCCGATGGCACGACGGTATTGATTCCCGCTGCCAATCAGTATGAAAACTGCCTGCGTTGTCACGGCAGCAGTCCGGGAAAGCAGGCGCTGCAGGTGTATGGATACTTGCCGCTGCGAGTAGTCAACGCTGCGGATCCCCTGAATGTCATTCCGCAACTGGCATCCACGTCCACTTCGAGTCATCCGGTACTCCACCCTGCCAGCAGCCCGTGGCCGCAGCAGAGCCTGCGCCAATTCATGATGAACCTCGACGGCAGCACCCCCAGTTCGCGCCAACTGAGCGCGGGTGTCCGCCTCTTCTGCACGGATTGTCACAATGGCGACGACAATCGGGAATTCGGCGGCCCGGGGCCCAACGGCCCCCACGGCTCGCAGTATGACCATATGCTCGAGCGCCGATATGAGTTCAGTCAGGTCGCAGTCGCAGCGGGGCCCGGCTCACCCGTTCTGAATCTCTTCACCAATCCCGATTTGAATGCTGGGGGGGCAAGCCCCGGCCCCTACGCCCTGTGCGCCAAATGTCACGACTTGACAGCCACCATGACGACCAGCAGCTTCGCTCTCGCCAACGGGAAAGCCGGGCATCTGGTTCACGTCTCGGAGCAAGGCTTATCATGTTCCACCTGCCACACGTCGCACGGCATGGGTTCGCTTTCCGCAACCATTAGCGGAGAACGTTTGGTGAATTTTGACGCCAAAGTGGTCGGGCCGAAGGGGGCCTCTCCCGTTTCCTACACCCATTCGACGGAAACGTGCGTACTGGCATGCCACGGGTACAATCACAACTCCGACGGCACCGTGACCGTGATGGCGCCTGCCATGATGCCAGCACAAAACGTCGCTGGATCCAGGTGATGAAATGAGAACGGGAACCCATACCAGCGCAGCGGATTCCGGATGGACCCTCAGGCAAGCCGTGATCTGGGCTGGGATCCCGTTCGCCATTGGAATGACACTCGGAATTCTCACCAGAAGGTCTGGAGTGGTCGCCCCACCGAATATTCCCAGCGAAGTCGCGAACCGTTCGACGGACTCGTCAGCAGGAATCAGAGGGGTAACGCCGGACCAGGCCAAGTTAATAGCGGACAAGCAGGCGCAGCCGCTGCTCGCGCAGCTGAAATCGAACCCGGATGATCCGAGGCTCCTGGCCAAGCTTGGGAACCTCTACTTCGCCACGCACAATTTCAAGGAAGCGTCCGCGTATTTCAAGCGATCGGTGGACATCAGAGACGATGCGATCGTGCGCACCGAGTTGGGTCGTGCTTACTTTTACGCACGCGATCCAGACAATGCGCTCGCCGAATTCGAGAGGGTGTTGAAGTCCGATCCGGACAATGCCAACGCATTATTCAATGTGGGCATGGTCAAATGGCAGAGCAAGTCCGATCCGGATGGCGCGCTTGCCGCCTGGCAGCAGATTCTGAAAAGATACCCTAACCACCCGCGTAAAGTGGAGGTCGAACAGATGATCGCGGTCGCAAAGCAGCACCGTTCCTTGAGGCAACCCGTAAAACCCGTCCAACCACCCATTTGATTTTGGCTCGCTTAATCCCAGTGGGACGCGGCATAGCTCGGGGGCGATCACGCATTCCGGAACGATATCGTCCCTCCACAGCTCTTCCCTTCACCCCAATCGTTGCCGCCGCCGTTATCGATGGAAATTTGTGGCTGAGTAAGCGCAAAGGGAGTACTTCATCGGCCTACGGCGCTGAAATACTCAAACCTTGCTCGTGCGTCCGGGATTGTCGGTCGCCCATTCTCGCCAATGAATCCCTGCTGGCCACGCCCCGCCAGAGCTTGGTGCCTGAGCAGCACCGCTGTGCTTTGGCGGAACCAGGGCTCGAACGCTGGGTCGAGCGCAAACGGGTCAAGGAGATGTTGGTTCTCGGGTGTGTTGTGCTCCGTACCATTGAAGACGGGCCACCAACGGCGCCGCGCTGCCGAGACAATCTCGGCCAGACGCTCCCGCGTAATGCGGTGCGGTATGACGTCGATCGCATAGAAACCCTGAGCCTCCAGACGGTCCAGGAGCGCCTCGATGTCCCGCTCGCCGGAGGTGATAGGGTTGCCGAGGACCACATAGGAGGGGATGGCTCCGAAAGCCAGGAAGGCTTCGCGCAGTTCCTCGATGGAGACGAAAGCCTCTTCAGATTCTCGCACGTAGCATGGGGCGCCAGCCTTCAGGAGCTTGCTGCGGACAAAGATGTGCAGTGCCGCGTCGTCCTCCGCCGTCGGCGGGGCGGCCGCGCAGCAGCGCTCAAGGATCTCATCTAGAGGGGCTCCGCGCTCGGCCGCAAGAGCGCGCAGGCGGACGAGCGTTGCCCAGGCCACGTGCCGCTCGGTGGCGTTGCCTCGTGGTGTCAAGGCGCGCACAGCCTCCCATGTTGGACCCTCAGCGCCCAACCGTTCCTGGAAAATATGAGCGACCTTCGCTGTCATCTCCCGGTTGCGACGCTCCAGCGCCGCGCGCATCCGGGCCAAACTCTGCATGGCGGCCGAGGAATCCGGCGGAATACGGGTTACACCTTTGCCGCATAGATAAACGCGGCCGGGGTTGTCAGGGTCGCCGAGCAGGATGTCGCTGGCTTCCGCCGCGCGATCCATGGCTACAGCTTCGAGAGAAAATACTGGAGCGATTCCTGCGATCTCGCATGCTCGGCGGAACTCCTCGAAGCCATCCACTGTATAGTGGTCGTTGATGCCCAGAACCGCCACGCCTTCACGCACAGCCTGCCAGACAGCCGTTGTCACCGACCGAAACGCGCTGAAGGATTCATTAGTATGAATGTGCACGTTGGTGCCGCGGCGGGGCCTTTCGCCAAGTTGCGCGCACAGCTCTCGCAGCGCGCCGAGGCGGTCCTCCAGCGAGCTGCCGCATAGGGCTGCTTCGAGTTCCGACTGGCTGAGCTGTTGCGAACCACTCATCACACCATAACCTATTCGGTGTCCACCACGAGCGTCTGGTCGGTGATACAGCGCGCAGCATCAGTACAAAGGAAGACAATAGCCGCCGCGACGTCCAAGCGCTTGTTCTCCCGCTTCAAGTCGGTCAGCGAAACGAGGTAGGGGACCACCTCCTCAGACTTGATGCCTTGCTTACGAGCGGCCACCTCCATGTACTGGAGCTTCCAGATGTTGGAGCCTTCAAAGACGTTGCTCGGGGCCACGGCGTTGACGCGAATACCCGCTGGCCCTGGGTCTCCGTTTCGATCTAATTGCCGACCGGTAATGTACATCCGCGCGACTCGGCGCACAACCCTCCTACCACTTTTCGGGTCCTTGATGCTCAGCGCCGGTGTCGCGAAGCCTATCCCGAGTCTCCACTACTTCCCGAGCCTTTGACCAGTGTTGTCACTTACTGCTCAGTTATTTTGCTTTCATTTCATTTGCCTTCATTGACTTATGGTCTTGCCCGACGCTTGCCTATTTTCCTCTGCGAGGAGCTGTTCTCGCTCAGAATGATAGGTGACACTCGTGGTAGAGTGTCAGGATGCAGATCAAAGGGTTGGGAGTGCCCCGATCCAGGTACCTGGAGCGGGGCGCGGGCGAGCTGAGCCGGCAGGCTCAGCAGCGGCTCGCAGGGTTCGATTATTATCCAGCGCATGGGCGGAAGGCCGCCTTGACCTACCGCTATTTCGGGATGAGCCGGCCGACGTGGTACCGCTGGAAGCGGCGCTTCGATCCTCAGAACCTGCGCACGCTGGAGCCGGGCTCGCACCGGCCGCATCGGCGGCGGCGTCCGACCTGGATGCTGGAGAGCGCGCGCCGTGCGGGCGACGGGTCTCGATCCATTGCCCGGCAGGTCGAATTACTTTCGAGGGAACGATCCCAAGAAGTGGCGGACGAATATCCCGAATTTTGCGAAGGTAAAATACGAAGAGGTCTATCCTGGAATCGACCTGGTTTACTACGGCAACCAGGGACAGCTTGAATATGATTTTGTTGTTGCGCCCGGGGCAGATCCTCGATGCCTCGTTCTGGCCGTCATGGGCGCCAATGATCTTGAAGTCGATGATGGAGGTGATTTGGTCACCCAAGCAGGTTTGAGCGTCCAAGCCTGCTTCCACAAACCCCGCGTTTATCAAATCGTCGAGAGGATTCGAAAGGATATAGACGTTCGCTAAGCGCTCACGAGGCGGACAGGTGAAAAAGGGACGACCAAGCTCCCACCAGGCTTCAATGTCGCCTTTGAGCTTGCCTCGTACGACCCCGCCCTCCCCCTAGTCATCGACCCGGTGCTGAGCTACTCGACCTACCTCGGGGGAAATGGGTCCGACCTAGCATGGGGGTTTGACGTCGATGCGGCCGGGAACGCCTACGCCGCAGGTTTCTCGGACTCCACAGATTTTCCGACGGCTTCACCGATTCAAGGAACATTCGGTGGCGGCCTCGCTGACCGCTTCGTTGCCAAAATTGATACTCAGGGGACTCTGCTGTATTCCCCGTACCTGGGTGGATTGGATCGGGATTTTTCCCGTGGGGTATCTGTCGATTCAGCGGGCATTATGTACGTCAAGGGGGAAACACGGACAACAAATTTCCCGGTAATGAACGCTTTCCAATCCACCCTGAAGGGTGTTGAGGATTCCTTCGTTACGAAACTCAGCCCGGATGGCTCCGCTCTCCTCTACTCAACTTATTTGGGAAGTTCTGCGGCAGAGGATGGCGTGGGCACTGTCGCCGACGATTCCGGTCTGATCTATACAGCTGGAGCCACCCAATTCAGCGACTTTCCAGTCACGGCCGGGGCATTTCAATCGACCTATGGCGGCGGGTCGACTGACGCGTACTTCTCCGTGTTGGGCGCGAACCTGTCGGAAGCTTCATCGCTCACTTATTCGACCCTTCTCGGCGCGGGACCGCTCCTACAACCCCTGCAAGCCCTGGGCTTGATAACAGCGCACCCACTTGCGGACGGTGGGCACGGTGGTGTGGAAAAACCGGACGGCATCCTTGATGCCGTGCTCGCGGGCGTGAGCGACCAACCGCAGGCGGTGGTTAAAGGCGTTTCTCATCTCTCGAATCAGGTCGAAGTAAGGGATCGCAGGGGACATGGCCCGCCGATTCTAAGCCGACCACGCGGTTGTCTTGGTTCCCCCCCACCAAGTCAGCCATCTCCCCCCTCCGCTTCGCACTCACACACTTCAGCTCCACAGGGGGGATACGATGTACCTTTCCAATCCCAAATCGGTTGGCGAGTTGGAATTTGGCTCCCCAGGATTATATAATACCCACTCAACTGGTCATTCGGGCGTCGTGCCGTCGACTTTTCACGGTGGGGGAATCGCGGCAAGGACGGTTGGAAGCCCAAAAGACGCGAGCAGCAGATGCGTCCGGTCAGGGCACACCAGCATGAGCATCTTGTGTTCAGCCATGGCAGGCTCATAGAGCGTAGCCCAGCCGCAGTTGCTTACCTTGGAAATATGCTGAAGACAATTCAGTAAAAGGATAATGCCGATGAGCGGGATCAAGAGATTACGAGTGCGGTCGAGGATGAGGGTCCTGTTACTTTTCGTAACCCTGACAACATGCTCGATGGAAGCACCCTTATGCCTGAGTGCAGAGGATGCAGGCGGAAGTTCATGGAAGTCTTTTGAACTGATCTACTATGACCCTGCTGCCAAACCAAACAGTCTGAGTCCGTTCAACGTTGACGCAAGGTCCGAATTTACGACTGAGATGCGTATCGAGTACTTACGGCGGTATGCGGATGCACTTGTGCAGCGAACGGGGAGGATCAACCCTGAGCATTTTGCGTTCGATGTCGTGACGGCCAAAGCAGCACGCGAATTCACTGCGCAGATCAAGGAAAAACCCCTGCCGGAAATCCGGCAGGTGGTTCCCTTGAGGTACTGGCGGTGGAAGCTGGAACCTGACTGGAAGGGGGTATCCCGTCATGACTTTAGGTGGGTGGTCAGAGACTTCGAGGGCGAGCTGTTGTGGAACGCCATGGAGGCACCTCGGATGTTCTCTTACAATCGTGCCGTTTGGCTTCGGACGCACTTCCGAAGGCCGCAGGGTCAACAGGTACTGCTTTCTATCGGAAGCATCATTAACGTGTTTGAGGTGTGGGTGAATGGCCGATATGCTGCCCGCCACAGCGGCTTCGAGCCGGCCACGTTGGACATCACGCAATTCGTGGATCAAGGCGTGGACAGCACCCTCGCCCTTCGCATCGAAAACAAGCCCAAAGACCAAATTGGGGTAGCGGACGAGATTTCTGTATTGGGCGAGTCAGACCCGTATCTGAGCGATGTCTTTGTAAAAACGGACCGCGCACCAGGCCGCGAAGCGGATGCGACCCTCGAAGTTGAAGTGACTCAGATGGCGGATGCTGGGCGCCAGATGAGTGTTAAGGTGGAAGTCAGCCCGTGGTTTCCGGAGGAGCGTCGCGAGCCCGTTTTCTCAGATGTCTTACCTTTGCGGCTCTGGGGCCATGGTGCGAAGAAAGCCTGCGCTACATTGCACTTGCGGAACATTGACCTTTGGAGCCCCGATACCCCGCATCTTTACTTAGTGCGAGCCATACTACAGGATAGTTCGGGGAATGCCCGCGACGATCTCGTCGAGATCGC
>JACQNR010000318.1 GCA_016202975.1 Acidobacteriota bacterium | reverse complement strand
GCTTCGCTCTACCAGCTCTATTTCAACCTGGCTCGCCCCAACTCCCACAAGCGAGGTCTCACCCCATGGCAGATCATCCAGCAGCTCGACCCCCGCCTGCCTGTTGCCGTCTGCTTGCTTCCTCCTACCTTCCTCGATTACCGTCTCGACGCACGCCTTCGACCCCTTCCCCCCTCTCCCCAGGGGGGATACGATGTACCAAGGCTTCCCTAGGATCGTCATGTCGAGAGACAGCTGTGTGTCATATTGCGTTGGAGCCAGCGAGAGACTTAGTACAATTGCAGCGTTGGCATTCCACGTATGCGAGCATGCTCGTGTTGGGCCGGAAGCGCGCCTGAAGCGGGACCCCTGCCAGCACCACTACAACTACCTCTGGGCCCACAGCGCATTGTGAGATCGAACGCCCGCGAGCGTGGCTGCCGAACACAAAGGGCAGGGAGAGCGGTGCTTCGCCTTTGCCATCTTGAATGGGGCACTGGGTCGCCCGCCTCGAGGGTTCGCTGCGCCGGCTGACGCCGCCCTTGACCCGGACCCCCGAGCGCCCTCGAAGACAATCCTCTAAGAAGGTGAAGTGCTTTCACGAAGTGCCGACAAAAGTGAGGTGCCTTTATTGAGTCTGTGGAGTGTACGAAACCCGTATTCCTTGCTGCGTGGCGTGGTACAAAAAAGCCGAGCCACCCAACTGTGATGTAGACTCTCAGCACAGCTGATGCAAAAACTCGGGCAGGTCAAGCTTTCAGCTCAGCGTTGTTATTTCCCTAGATGTTTGTCGAAAAACTTCACGATGACATCGTATGCTTCACGTGATTCCGGCTCGTCGGCATCGTAATTAAAAAAACAATGTCCCATTCCTTCCCAAACATGCAGATCGGCATCGACACTGGCTTTGACCAATTGCGTATGGGTGTAGATTGCATCGCTTCCTTCCACATCTCGTGTGCTAGTAATGACCAGAGTCGGCGGGAATTTCGCTAAAATTGCCGGCCAGTAGACAGGCGATGCCATCGGATCTTTGATGTCGCTGCTGCCAAAATAAGGGTCCATCACATGGGTGCCGCGCGGGGGGAGTGGTGCTTCCGTATCCATCCCGCCCGATTGTGCCAATGCGAGATAGAGAAGGTCGCCTCTCGTGGCCGACATTGCGCCAGCGCCGAAAATACCCGCGGCACCCGGTCGGGGAAGTTGATGCATCTGGAACCAAGCGACCGCTTCAGCGGTGAGAATGCCTCCTGCCGAACAGCCGTAAATGCCGATATTTTCCGCTCGGTACTGTTTTAACAGCTCTTTGTAGACCGCCGCCACATCTTCGCTTGCCGCCGGGAATTGATGCTCCGGTCCATGCCGATAGCCGACAGTAACAATCTTGATCCTACCGAGGCTGGCGATAGGAACAGATTCTAGTAGACCATTATCACTCGCGGTACCGCTAATGAACCCCCCACTGTGCAAATTGATCAGCACTCGTTTCGTGTTCTTCGTTGCAATTCCGCCCCCCGGGATGATGACGTTGGTTTGAACGCCACCGATCATTTGCGGTCTGATTGTTGCCGGAAATGCTTCTATTCGTTGTTTCGTTATTCGTTTAAGCTTTTCCTCCCAAGACTGGATTGTCGTCTTTTTGGATTCGAGAAAATTCCTCTTTGCCTCCTCGCTGGCCAGCGAAGAAAACGGCATAGTGAAGGCCGGAAAGTGAATCGCCCCATCGGCGTCGACGGTGGACTTTTGTGTTTTTGCCTGCATCGTGTCGTCGGCCGATGCCGGCGTAATCAATGAGGATGCCGCCATCCACACGGCCACGACGCCGAGGCGCCACCAATTTTGGTTCGTCATCCTGCTGTACACCTGGATCCTCCTCTCATGGGATATTCGCCGGAATTTCTGATTTCAGCTCTGTCTCTGCGAAAAACCATACGCCTGCTGCCCTCGCGCGTCAATTTCGAATCGACATAGCCGCCCTCCGGTCGCGTCGCGGCTCGCTTGGCACTTCCGCACACTTGTTTGACCTGTTTCTCGATTCCAACCAGCTTGGCAGCTGACTTGTATTCCCCCGGCTCGCTTCTGAGTGCTCAATTCGCATTTTATCCTGGTCCGCTACCCCTCCAGATGTGGCAGCGCTCATGGATCTCTGGAACAATTCCTTGCGAAGGTACGCCTCGCTTTTCCGGGCCCGAGTCTTCCCAGATGTCGGTGCGGCTCTTTTGGATGTTAACCCGTATCCGGATGTTTTCGCGTCGAGCGCAGCCTGATTTGGACCATGGTCGAGCCAGCCAGACCGTAGGGTCAGGAATTCGTACTCGATCTGCTCAGTTTCGTCCAAGGACTGTTCCTGAACTCGTTGTGTGCCGGTCGCGATGAAGGCGTGGATACGATTGGAATAGCGCGCCGGATTAGGAGAGGGGACAGGAAGCGGCAGCAGCATTTCTGACGTACACCCGGTCTCTTCCAATAGCTCTCGGGAGGCCGCCTGAGCCGGAGTTTCACCACGTTCGACCACTCCGCAAGGAAGTTCCATGCAGACCCGTCCCGCCCCGTGCCGATAGTGCCGGGTGAGAAGGATTCTATCCTGATGGTCGAAAGCCACGACTTGCACCCAATCCTCTAGCTCCTGTACATAGTACGGATCGAGCACGACGCCGATCGCCGTTTCACAACGGTCTGCTCGGAGCGTCATCCACTGATCACGTACTACGTAGCGTGAGCAGGTGGTCTTCCGCGGCGTGATTGCCATACGTCCTTCCTACGTGTGATCCATGCGGTCGATCAGGAAACTCGGCCATCCGCGCCTGCTTGATACGGCGGCCGCGGTCGGTTTATTGGTTGTTATGCGCCGCATTGAGGTCAAGGCCGAGCGGCGCAGTAACATGCCCGTCCAACCGATCGCTTACTGAGTGAAGTAATCTGTCGTCGGGTCCGTATTTAAACACGATGCCGATGTAATGCCAGCACACGTTCCCGTTCTGGAGGAGACAAGAGTCGTTGTGCACTTTGAAGGTAAGGTCGTATTTGCTGTTTCTTGCGGATTTCCGTGCCGCATACGCCAGGTTCAGGAGGATAAAGCCCCGTCCAACAAAGCACCGACCCGACATGTGCTAATAAGCCGATGACCCAATCACTGGGCGACTCAATTCTTCAGGTATTTGTCGTACCAGGCAAGGACGCGCCGTAAGAGGTCCACCTGGTGGGGGCGCTCGGTGAACATATGGTGCTCCCGGGGGTACACCACCATCTCCGCCGGCACGCCCAGCATCCGCAACCCGTTATAAAACTCCCATCCCTGGGTTACGGGGACGCGCTCGTCGGCGTCGCCGTGAAGGACCAGGGAAGGAGTTTTGCAATTCTGCAGAAAAGTCATCGCGGAGTGATTGTCGTAGGCCGTGCGCCGCCGGAACGGGAGATCGACAAAGTAACTGCGCAGGAAGCTGGGCGTGATGTCGGTGGTGCCATTAAAGCTGAAAAGGTTCGTTACCGCAGCACCCACGACCGCCGCTTTGAAGCGATTCGTCTGTGTCACTGTCCATGACGTCATGAAGCCCCCGTAGCTCCAACCGCCAATCCCCAGGCGGTCGGGGTCGGCAATCTTCTGCTCGACGAGATAATCGACGCCACTCATGATGTCCTGGAAATCACCTCCGCCCCAGTCGTCGCGGTTGGCTTCCGCGAATCGCCACCCCTGGCCGGTCGAGCCGCGTGGATTAGGCAGGAACACGACGTACCCATTCGATGCGAGCAGCTGATCCCACTCATGCCACGACCCAAGCCAGCCATTCCACCAAGCCCATTGCGGCCCGCCATGCACATGTACGATCGTCGGATAGGGCCGGCCGGGCTTGAAATCCGGCGGGGTCACGAGAATTCCAAAGATGATCTGGCCGTCCTTCGAGTTCTTCCAACTGATTTCCTTCGTGGTGCCGAGGCGCCACTGTGCCACCTGAGGATTGAGAGAACTAAGACGGGTCGGCAATTGCCGCCCCTCAGGCTTCTCCGCAGCCGTGGGATGAGGGCCGTCCTCCCTCACCCAACTGAAGACTTCGGTCGGCCAATCGCCGAGGCTGTTGGGAAAGGCGAACGTACGCCCATCTTGACTGAGCGAGAATTCGGGGCGGTACACAGCAGAACCGAACGGCAGATCACTTATCGTTTCCGTCGCGACATCCAGTCGGAAAAACTTGTCTTGGGTCCGCACATTGCATTCCACCACGAGATGCTTGGAATCGGGTTCCCATTGCGCATCCCGGGGCGATCCGGGATAGTCCCTCAGGAGAAGCCGAGCCGGCCCACCCGCCGCCGGGACTATCGCCAGCAATTCCGAAATCCCCGTCGCGGCGAGTTGGCCAAACGAAATGTATCTACCGTCAGGCGACCAACGAAGGCTCAGTCGAAGGGAACTGGTATTTTGCGCCAAAGTCCTCTGGACCACTCCGGTCAGTGTGCGCACGATGACAAGGCGGGCGTGCCAGGATAAATCGTCTTTCCGCGGCGTGTCCGAGACGCGGAGGGCTAGCTCGGTCCCGTCGGGCGACCAGGCGAAATCATCCACTTCGAAGTTCTGCTTCGTTACTTGCTCCACCTTGCGCTCCGCCAGGGACACAACCCAAAGGCGGGCGAACTTGTAGTCGTGGTCCGCATTCACTTCGTCGTACCCTTTCCTTTGCCTCTCCTGCTCGTCATCGGTTTTCGGGTCGCGCACGGTGAACGCGATCATCTTGCCGTCTGGCGACCACTTGAGCGCCAGGACTTCGCCCTTGAGGTTGGTAAGTTGTTCCGCCTCGCCGCCATCCGTGCGCATCAGGAATAGCTGAGGCCTGGCTTCCTTTCCCTCTCCGAAGGGCTGCCCGCGATCCGAGAGAAACGCCAAGTAGCGTCCATCCGGCGACCAGCGGGGATGAGATTCTTTCTTAGGTGAAGATGCAAAACTGCGCGCCGGATCGCTGCCGTCGGCAGGAACAATCCAGATGTTTGTGTCGCCCGCCCGCTGCGGTTTTTCCGGATCAGCGGGCTCAGTCACCAAGAAGGCGACCCGCTTTCCGTCCGCCGAAATTTGCACGTCGCTGACACCGCGGATGTCTGCCAAGTCTTCCGGGCGGATGGCGCGCTTCGGCTCCGCTGCTGAAGCAAAGCCGAGGGCCCATACCACAATCACACTGACTGATGCGATAAAGTGATTCTTCATGATTTCATCTCCATTTGGTTTGTGGAAGCATCAATAGTACGTACGGGGACTCCCGGGCTCGCTGTACCTCTTTGCACTGCACAGTTTAGCCGGCCAGTACTACGGCCCCCGAGCCGCGAACGCTGGCCCATGATATCTTCACCTCGACTTGCCCACGCAGAGTCATGGTCTGCTGCGCCTTGTATCTCTTCGTTGACATGGCCTGTCCTCCTCAAGGAATTCTCTCGAATTTCAGTTGGCACCAAGAATCCCGGCCACGTCCTGCCCTTGTACGTCAAGTTCCTCAAGGCTTTTTCCCTGTTCCTGACCACTGTCTTCAAGTGAAATTGAGCGGTTGAGTGTGATGTCGATCTGCGAGTGCGGAGGGAGGATCACATCGCCCCCATGCCGTGTCAGCATGTAGATTCCCGACGCGATGACAGCGGCAATTCTGCCCACGCCCGCAGTGGAAGCGGCCGTCGCAGGAGGGCTAATCGCCTCGATGATAAGTTGCGTGGCATCGTCAGCCATTTTTGCCACCCCCCCCGTCACGGCAATGTCCAATAGAAGCCTGGCCTTCCCAGGACCTCCCGCTTGAATTCTTCCCTCGGAATCCATTTTCACATGAGATCGACTGTCCAACTCGACACCGATTGGCGATGCGGAAATTGGTACTTCCGTGCCGTTCGGCAATGTTAGGCGGGTGAATTGAAGATATATTGAGCCTGGGCGGTACAATCGACGCGGCGGAATGCGCTGAGCTATGACACCATGGAGCAGGCTGCCCTGGGGGAGCGCTACCGTAGATCCCACCCTTACCGGCTCCTGCAACTCGGCTCCGAAGGCATCTCCCTTGCGGTTCTTCGACGCAGTCAGTCCTTCCATTAGCATCACTTTCAAGAGTGAGCCTTCTGGCACGATGCAAGGTTTGGCACATGAGATTGTGTCTGCGCCAACCTTCATGTCTGCAAGTGCAGAGAAACTGGTAACTACGGGTTCCACCAAAAGAGAAAGAACCTCGTGCAGCACAGGCTTCTCTGACGACCGATTCGGATGCACGTGTCCGAGTTTTGTACGCTCGACCCTTTCCCCGCTCGAAGCCTTTCTGGCTTCCGGAAAAATCTTGATTCTTGGGCCAAGGGAAATGAACGTTGCACGCAGTGGAACCGCCGGCCCATCAGGGGGCATGATGATTGCCGACCGGATTCGAGGGACCAACTCGCGCTTCCGCGAAAAGAGGTGATTAACAAATGGCCACCCTTTCACCCCGACTACCTTTTTCCTTGCTTCGATCTTCTCGATGATGAGCCGTACGTTGCTTCCCCTCGGAAACAATTCGCTCTCTCGCCAATACAAAGCCTGTTCTAATTTTCCCTGTAGGGAGCTTCCCGGCCCTAAGCTGGAAATCTTGGTGCGGCCAGTAATCGCCACCCTAATCACAGCTGAAGATCGTTGTCTATCCGTTCCTTCCGCATGAGCGGGCAATACCTGTAAATTCAGAAGACTCGCTGCCAAGAAGCCATATACCACTAAGATAGTCTTCAAGTTATGTTCTCCCTATTTAATCCAAAAAGGGGATGATTGTATCCACGATTTCCATTTCGCGTGCAATCCCGCGGAGGCTTAGGCACTTCTGCCGCTCTTTCATAAATGCGACGTCGCCTTCCAATCGTCTGTACGCCGCCGATGAGAAGGACGGGGTCGTCGACTCCCCGCAGGCAGTGAAGGTCCGGCAAAGCGGCCAAGTTGGACACCTCTGGTGGGAAAGGCGAGCCGGTCGGGGATGAGCCGTGCCATAAAGAGTCCTCCTTTTGATCAACGCTCCAAACAGCTCTTGGCGACGGTAGCCTGCGTTTGGTCCAAGAGCCGCGCCCGGTTCTCCCTAAGATCGGCACTCGTCGCGACAGCAGGATAAGGCGCCAGCGCTACCCTTTGGCCTACTGGACGCGGGCGGCTTGATGAGAATGATTACGCGATATCACATCCGACACTGTCGCGGTTTGGGTTTGACGCCATCTCAGCTTCGCTTTGAAATTCCCATCGCTTTTGAGTGTCACGCCTCGCGAAACAGCACTTGCCGCCGGTAGGAAGGCACTTCGGTCAGCAACAGGTTTTCCAAGCGTGCCCTCTTATCGGGATCGGCAGGCGTGGGATCGAG
>JACQNR010000329.1 GCA_016202975.1 Acidobacteriota bacterium | reverse complement strand
TGCTTCAAGCGCCTTCTACCTGCATCACGGCCGCTTGTTTCCCGAAACGCCCGCCTCTATCGGCCCGGAGCGCTTCCCTGACGAACAGCCGGTCATATTCGGCGAGCAGCTGCTGCTTCTGTCGATCCTCCCGGCCGAAGGTTGTTGCATCAATCACTCGCAGGCCAGACTCGTGATCTATCGCGATGACGACAATTACATCAAGCTCGTCCACTTCCCTATTGAGAGCACGCGCCAGGTCGAATATGCCAAGGAGTCGGGACCGGCTGCGGCAGGATTCTCGCGTTACGGCAACGGCGTTGTCTGCCCGCCCGGCGACTGGACGTGGCTGAGAATCGTGCGCCGCCAGCAGGACGCGTCGGAAATATATATCGCTTATTCGAGTCGCGATGGCGTCAAATGAGCGCGCGGCGGCACCTGGACTCACAATTTGGCCTCCGGGGTACGCATTGGACTCGTCCCACAATCGGGAGGGGGGGTTACGGCGGTTTTCGATTATGTGCGAGTCTTCCAGGTACAGTAGCAGCGGTTTGCCCGGCGTCGGAGCGAGTTTGCGGAGCGGCCAGGCCGATCGAGGACGCGTCACCTCCTGCGTCGTGTGGAACTCTGACCTTCAATCGCTCAAGCTGAGATTGATGAAGAATGGTACGCCCGGTCCGGCGCCCTTGGTTGCTTCCACCTGAAACGGAATCCGCGTTGTGCCTTGGCCGGTGACGGAGATGGTCTTGCGCAAAACCTGACCTTTAGCACCGTCACCGAAAAAGCGGATAAAGCCCCGCGCCGTGACGAATGCATTCAGTCGCTGACCGCTCGCGAGGGCGTCTCCAAAGCAGACCACAAATTCGCCTTGTGTCTTCTGACCGGATATCAGCGCGGGATTGTCGATCCTTCCGCCCAAAATTCGATAGACGAAAATGGGATGCTTGCGCTCGTTGCCTGCAGCATCCACAAGTGCTAACTCTGCCGGGCCATCAGTCTGGTCAAGAGGAATTTCCACCGTTGAGAAGCTTTCACCCTTCTTGAGCTGGGTCGTGGCGACCGCAACCGATCGTTCGCCTAGCTTCGCCGCATTAATCACTCCCGGCACATTCAGAATGTCTCCGACGCGTGTATAGCGTGAGGCTTCCGCGAGAGGATCGAAGCCCCTCACAATTTCAAGACTGCTTTGACGATCCGTACCTTCGAGGAATAGTTCTGCTGTTCCAGGTTTCTCCGCCTGGATTTCAAACATGCCGGATGCATTGGTTTCGGCGACCGACTCCTTCCCGTCTTGTCGAATCCGCACTCGAGCCCCGGCTAGAGGCTTCCTGGCATCGTCCATGACGACGCCCCGGTGGAGGGCTCCTGCCGGCACCTGCGCCGCGTGGATCATCCGCCCCATGGACGGCATTATTCCACCCGGCGGCTGCACCAGAAACGCCGCCATGATCGGGCCATTGGGCCCATCAAATGTGACCTCGTGGATGCCGGGAACCGTGTCCTTACCCAGTTTCAAGCGAGCTGTCACGTAACCCAACGTCGCGCAAGGTCCCGGCTCGATCACAATCGGGACATCCGAATGGCTGAGGTTAGGCAGATGGTCAATCCCTGCCCCGCTGATGACCACGCGCGGTTCGCTTCCGGCTGGGGCCTGAAACGGCTCGATGCGGGCCACCTGCGCGGGCATCGTCTCTTCCATCGCTTGTCTCATTTCCTGTGGAGTCGCCGGTCGTTTCGGAGTGGGGGGCTGGCCTGCAACAACCGTCGTTAACTCGCCGGCGGACAATATCTCTTCGCCGCGGATATGCGTGTCCCGGTTGCGCACCCGCACTTTGTCATCAAGACCAATGACCGTGCTCTCCTTTTCGTCTCCGCGAACATAGAACTCTGTTCCCACCGACCCCAGCGCCGCGGTGCGTGTCATGACCTCAAAGTTGGCTTGCGGAGCGAGGCCCTTCACGACGCGCGCCCGGACGCGGCCGAACCCCAGCTCCAGGAGTGTCTGTCGGGTTTTTGCGTCGTGCTGGACGATACGCATGGTGGAGCGCGCACCCACGCTCAGAACGGATTGGTCCTCAAGGATAATGCGCAGACGACCCGCTTCGAGCGTTTTCACAAGGTCGTTCCAGAACACCGGGTCCTGCAGCGCCAGATCTTTCGAACCCGTGGCGCGCTCGGCCAAAGCTTTGGGGAGAAGCGCGCTCACCTCACCGGCCCGACGCGGCTCGTCCGCAGCCACAGCCATGGTGCGGCCTTGAGACATCCATCCCGCACAAAGCAAGACGACCAGCGCCCCGGTGCCCGCGGCCGGAGGTGCAAAGTGGGGCCCCAGGTCATTCCTCCGGGTCCTTCCCTCGGGTGTTTGGGCTGAGTCTGGAATCCTGGCGACAGGGTTGAATCTCACTCCGCAGGAAGTCATATTTGACACCTCACGCTTCAATTGATCCAGCGCCCGGATTCGTCCTTGCCCTCTTCTTTGCGCATATAGTCTTCAAACTTCCTGCGCAGTCGGGCTCGGCGCCACTCGTGATAACGCAATTGGAGCCGGAAGGGAATCCCGCCGCCGCGAAGGTAGAGCAATCCCACCAGCATCCCGCCCAGGTGGGCAATGTGACTGACATTCGATCCGGGGTTGCTGAATGAACTGACAAATTCGACCACGCCCATGAAGAGGACAAACCACTTGGCTTTTACAGGAATGAGCAACCATAGCAGGATGGGCCGGTTCGGGAAGAGGAGGCCATAAGCCAGCAGAATGCCGTAAACGGCACCGGAATTGCCAATGGTTGAGGTGACCGCCGAGGGTTGGAGAATGACATCAAAAGCGGCGGCGCCAACACCCGTCAGCAGGAAATAGAAGAGAAACTGGTGCGGGCCCCAGGTCCGCTCCAACTCCGATCCGAACATCCACAGAGCAAAGAGGTTGAAGATGATGTGAAAAAAGCCGGCGTGCAGAAAGAGGTAGGTGAGAGGCTGCCAGAGATAGAAGCGATGGGTCACGTCGTAAGGCCGCAGCCCGAACAGTTGAAACGGCAAACCCCACTGGAAAACTACACCGGGAAGGTAGGTGAGCAGGAATATGGCCGCCGTGACAATGACCAGCCGCCGGACCATCCACGTGAGAGGAGGCCCAAACGAAACTTCCATCTGGCGATAACGAACCATTGTCCAAGCCTAGCACAAGAGCCGTGGTGGGTGACAAGCGACCAGAGCAGGTTTATGGGTTCAAAAAGAAGAGTTAAACTAGGGAGAGGGAATCAGGGAAGAAGTTGCCCGAGTCGATGTCAAGGAAACGAAGTTGGCGTTTCGATGGCTACGGGTCGCCGACCACGCCTATTCGAGCTTCTTGCGCCCCACGGCAAACAACGCGCCAGCGAGGGCGATGAAAACGAGAATTCCGACACCGCTTGAATTGGCAATTCCCGGCCAATACTTCGTCCCGATGGCAATCTTGTCCTCGAGTTCAAAGCCGACGATGGCGGCGAGGATGAGTCCCCCGATGGAGCCGCCCGCGATCAGGCCCGCCGCAAAAAGGGCCCCACTGGAGACTTCGCCTTCTTCGCGTTTGGTGACCTTGGTCAGCAGCCAGTTCACCACGCCGCCGCAGAATATGGGCGCGGTGGTGGCAATAGGCAAATAAGTCCCGACGGCAAAGGCCAGCGACCGGATGCCACAGAGTTCCATGACCACCACGATAAATATTCCGAGCAGCACCAGGCCCCAGGGCAAGCTCTGTCGCAGAATTCCGTTGATCACCGTGCTCATCAGCACGGCCTGTGGCGCGGGCAGGCGTTCAGAGCCGATTCCAACACGTTCCTGATATTCGATGCGTTTCGACGGCGGGTCGTAAAAATACCGGCCGTCGGGGACGGTGCGGGATCCAATGACATTAATGACTTGATAAGTTTTGCCTTCGTGAGACGCCTCGCCCACCACTTTCATCGTGCTGGTCAGTTCGATGTTTTCCACCACCTGGGGCTCGATGCGAGTATAGGCGCGGTTGAGAAGGATCAGCGTAAAACCCACCACCAGTACGGAAGTGAGCGCGCCCACGATCATGGCTATTTCCGCGTTGCGCGGGGTCGCACCCACCAGAAAGCCGCTTTTGAGCGACTGCGATGTGGCGCCGCCCACCGCCGACGCAATGCACACGATTCCTCCCACCGAGAGGGCCGCCGCGGGATAAGATCCGCCGGTCCAGCCGACCGCCACAAACAAAAGTGAAGTGAGCATCAGCGTCGCAATCGTCATGCCTGAAATGGGATTTGCCGAAGCACCAATCAAGCCCACGATGCGAGCGGAGACCGTCACGAACAGGAAGCCGAAGATCACCACAAGGGTCGACGCAAACATGTTTCCGCCAATCCCACCGTCGGGGTTGATGCGCGCGGCGAGCAGAAACCACACGATAAGGATCATGACCAGCGACCCTCCGAAGATGACCGTGCCCGGAAGCTCGCGCTCGGTGCGAATGGCCGCCACGGGCTCCGCCACGGCATCCTTGCCTTGACGCAACTGGGCGACGGTGGAGCGTAGAGCTCGAACGATGGTGGGTAGCGTGCGCGAAAGCGTGAACAGTCCCGCCATGGCCACCGAACCCGCGCCTATCGGCCGAATGTAGGCGCGCCAGATCGCGAAGGCGTCCATATCACGAATCGGGATTGTGCCGGGAAAAATGGGATCCACCAGCCCGCTCCCGAAGAACTTGATCATCGGGATCGTCACGAGCCAGGAGAGCACACCCCCCGCAAAGATCATTCCGGCCGTCTTCGGCCCGATGATATAGCCGACACCGAGATACTCCGGTGTAACGTCGGCCGCAATGGTTGCCCCGGCATGCCAGGCGGGTTGGTAGATCGGCCGCGGGCGCCAGAAGAGCAACGCTTCGTTCAACAGTTTGTAGAGCAGGCCCAGACCGAAACCGCCGAAAACCTTCCCGGCAAAACTTCCCCCTTTCTCGCCGGCAATGAGCACATCGGCGCAGGCCGTGCCCTCAGGGTAAGTGAGCGAGCCATGCTCAGCGACGTTCAACTGATGTCGTAGGGGGACCATGAACAGCACGCCGAGGATGCTTCCCACAAGCGCCAGGACGAGGACGCGAGGAATGTCCCCGGTGCCCAGCGAGAAGCCAAGAAAAATGAGCGCGGGAATCGTGAAGACCACGCCCGCGGCGATGGATTCGCCCGCTGATCCCGTCGTCTGGACAATGTTGTTCTCGAGAATGGTGGACTTGCCCAGCCATTTAAAGATGCTGATGGAAAGCACAGCGACGGGTATCGACGCGCTCACCGTAAGCCCGGCGCGCAAGGCCAAATAAACCGTCACCGCGCCGAATACGATCCCCAACAGGGCGCCGAGCACCACCGCGCGAAGCGTGAACTCCGGCACGATCGTGTCAGCGGAAATATAGGGCTTGAATTCGGTCACAGCAGGCTTCGACATGCAGGAGTCTCCGTCGATTTCTGTGGTTGCAATGCTCGTCGGGGGCAGCGGGCTCACGAGCCAGCATTGCCGATACTATGCGTCGATGGCCTTATGATGCCCCTAGCTTCGCACGAACCTTCTCACTGACGCGTTTGCCGTCCGGATTCTTTCCAGCGAGTGCGGCCATTGCCGCCTTCATCACATTGCCGAAATCCTTGGCTCCCGTCGCGCCCGTCTCGGTGAGGGCTGCGGCGACTGCGGCGTCGATATCGGCGTCGCTCGCCGCGGCGGGCATGTAGGCTTCCAGGATTCTGATTTCTGCCTCCTCTTTTTGCGCCGCCTCCTCGCGACCGCCCTTCCGGAAAGCTTCCACGGAATCGTGCCGCTGTTTCAGAAGGAGACGTAAAACGGCAATAGCTTCCGGATCGCCGACGGGCTTCCCCAGTTCGATCTTCTTATTCATGAGTGCCGCCTTCGCCATGCGCAGAACACTCAGCTTCAATACCTCTTTCGCCTTGAGGGAGGCGACAAGGTCCTTCTCGATCTGTTCTGCCAAAGTCATCGCTCTAACCTTTCCAAAAAGTCTGGCGGACTATACCACAAAGGCTTGCATTCCAGTGGTGGTCCCCGGCCACGCCGAAGAGGCCGATTCATTCTGCTACGCACCAGGGAGAAGGTTCTTATTTGACGGCCACGCTGGTGGAAGCTGGCGTGTAGTCTGACTTGGATGCCGTGGCGGAAATACTTCCTACCTTGGCGCCCTTGGGCACAACGTAGCTGGCTCGTCCTTGAGCGTCGGTTGTGAACGACTTCCCGGCTACGGAGACGCTGGCGCCGGACACGGGATCTCCCGCATCACTGACCAGAAACGTTACCGTACCGCCTTTCGCCGAAAGGACCGACGCGGGACTAGCGGTAAGGGACAGTCCAGGGAACACCTGCGCGTGATAGGTTGCGAGTTCCTTGATCGACTGGCAGGCAACGAAAAGATCGAGCGGCCAGACCGATCCTTCGCCCTTCACCTTGTATACTCCGGACTCTGCCTTGCCGGCGGGCGGCGAGACTTCGACGATCGAGCCGAAGCGAGTCGCGTCGCGATTCGACCGCGTCGCATAGATTCGCCGATTGCGTTCCCACATCACCCAGAGCCTGCCCTCAGGTCCGGCGGAGATGTTGATGCGGCGTGCGCCGCTGGCCTTGGCAACAACTATGGGCGTTACCGTGCCATGCCGCCAGAGGTTGACCGTCTGGTAAGTGGGGTAGCCCGCTCCATAGGCCACATAGATGCCAGGAGCGCCGATCCGGTTGGTAATGGCCATGCGCTGATCGATGGAGAGAGAGGATTTTCGGTCGGCCGTTGCCGAATCGGGAACGAATTGCTTCTCGCCCATGTTGGGGGCGATCGCCTGCGTGTAGAGGCCCTGCTCGTTGTTGGCGTTCGAATACCAGCCCAAGATTGCTTCGCCGCTCGCAGCGTCGACGGCAATATCCGGCTGATAGGCGCAACAAGTGGTCTGGAACTTCAGGTCATCCTTCTTGGGATCGAGCCCGATGTGAGCCTGCAGTGCAAAGGAGACGGCCCAGGCCGCGATCGGTGTTCCATCCGCCATAACGGCTGCCCCCACTGGACTGGCGGTAACGGCATTCGATTGGGAATGAACTCCCTTCTCCAATTTCCACGGCGCGCCGCTTTCGGGCGCCGTGGCACTGGTGAGCGCGCCATGGCTGTGAGGGTCTTTGATGTCCGTCGTGTGTTGTCCGCTAATGAACAGGCGCAGCCCCCCGTCCTTGGTCACCACAAGGTCGGGATTATCGAGGGTCTCCCACGCGTCAATGATGAGCGTGGGAGGGCCAACAAACTTACCGTCCTTCGAGATGCCGGTGTGTAGAAGGTCCCGTTTGGGGCCGTTTTTTCGAGTCCAGACCACGTGCAAAACTCCGTCCGCCGTGCGCGCAAGCGCCGGTTCCTGGATGTTCGAATCGTTTATCTCGGTAATCCTTGTCCAATCGGCAGGGCGCGCGAAACACATTGATGAAGCCAGCAGGACCAGCGCCAGGCCTATGCCGGGAAAATTCGATCTTGAGGAAAACGTTACCAAACGATTCTGAGTCATTACCGGATCCTCTCCGGCGGGGGGATGGCACGAAGCCCGCCCGTCTTGCCTCTAGGATTCTACC
The DNA here is from genome assembly GCA_016202975.1 of Acidobacteriota bacterium. Classification (GTDB taxonomy): domain Bacteria; phylum Acidobacteriota; class Terriglobia; order UBA7540; family UBA7540; genus JACQNR01. The sequence goes on along the minus strand of JACQNR010000329.1, from coordinate 14,280 downwards.
GCTGACGCGACGCAGACGGTAGATTGTTCACATGCTCGATGGCGCGTCAGAGGATTCTTCTTTGATCGACTGGACGTGGCCTGGCTAATACTTTGGTGATCGTCGAGAGTCCCCCGAGAAAGGTTGAAATACTTAAGCTCCCCGACCATAATAAACTTCAGGAGAGATAACGAACTGCTATGGGACTTCTTGGCCTTTTTCGGAAATCGGAAAGAAAATTCTGGTTCGTCTGCTACAACTGCATGATGCTGACGAATCATGACGAAGTGAAATCTATTTTTTACTACTCGGGGCCACCCACCCTCGTAGTGGGCCGGCCACTCACCCCTTGCCCGCGCTGCCAAAACACCAATACGGTCTCATTTCAACAGCTGAAGGACGACGGGTCGGAAGCCCAGCTCTGGGGACTCGAACGGACCGTCAAAAAATATCCTCGCAGCACTTTCGAAGTAAATCCCCAATCGGTCAAAACCACAGGCTAGTGCCCTTCCAGCGCTTGCGTGCAAAGAGCCCTTGGCCAGAGGGCGCGGAGGTCCAAGTTGCCGGGGTCGAAGCCTCTCGGCAGGTCAGGTCTGAACAGAACCGGAGGCGGGGACAGTTCCCGCCTGAGGCTCCAGAATTTCAACGACGGACTTGTGCACACGCTCCCGGCATCCGGCATCGAGCTTCGCGCCGCGATGCGTGAGGTAGAAGACGTCAATTACCTTCTGCCCTTCCGTATCGATCAGTGCCACTTCAATGTTGCACTCCAGACGGGCGAGCACCGAGGCGACACGGCAAAGAAGTCCGGGACGATCGAATGTGATGAGTTCCATCAGCGTGCTGTGCGAGGACGATTCATCGTCAAAGAGGATGAGAGTCTCGATGTTCGTCTTAGGCCGCGCGGCGGCCTGGTCCAGCACCAGTCCGTTCAGCTGGCTATCCGGTTGGTCCCTGCCCGTAAGGGCATCCACCACGGCGGTTTTGAATCGGTCACCCTCTTCCGGGTTGAGTTCGAGTGTGCGATGCAGGTCCGTGAAGCGAAACGTGTCGAGCACGGTCCCGCCCTCGTTCGCGAATGCATCCGCCTTCAGAATATTCATGCCCCACGCCGCGAGGGTGCCGGTGATCGACGCAAACAGATAGGGACGGTCGTGGGTTAGCACGGTCAGCTCAAACAACTTCTCCCGATGACGAAGTGACACCTGCACGGGTTGCTCGGAGAGCTGCTGCGCCATGGCGTAGTGGACGGCGATTTCATCGGGGGCGTGAGTTTCCAGGTACCGAATGGGGAAGCCCTCCAGAAATGCTCCCAACTCCTCGCGCCGGGCCGACGCACCGAGAAGCCGCAGCACGCGGTCGGCCTTGGGAGAATCGGCCTTGGCGATGTGGACCCTCTCTTCATCGAGGCTGCGCACCAGGTAATTGGCCGTCGCCGCGTAAAGCCGCCAGAGCATTTCGGCCTTCCACGGCGTCAACGCCTCCGGGCTCACTGCCTTGACGTCCGCATACGTAAACAGCGTCAGAAGTTTCAAGCGCTCGACGGCGCCCACCCTCTCGGCAAATGCGCGGATGGTCTCGGGATCAAAAATGTCGCGCCGTTGAATCGTCGCCGACATCTCGAGATGTTCAGCGATCAGGTAGCGCACTAATTGGCGTTCTTCGGCAGCCATCTTCAGGCGTTCGCATGCCGTGTCCGCCGCCTCGAGACTCCCGACAATATGGTCGGGCGGAGGCATCCCCTTCCCTACATCGTGCAGCAGGAGCGTGAACACGAGGAGGTCCGGCCGCTCGAGCTCGGAAAAAATCTCGGCGAGCCGCTCCTTCCACTGCTCCATCGGTGCCCCGGACGAGCCGTCGCGTGCGGGCTTGCGCAGTTCCGCGAGGTTCTGAATCGTAATGAGCGAGTGCTCATCCACGGTGTAGCGGTGGAAGAAATCGCGCAGGACCAGGCAGTCGATGGCTCCGAACTCGGGCAACAATGCCGTCAGCACCCCCAGTCGATGCATTGCGCGAAGGGCTTCGGCGACGTGCGGAAGCTTCAGGACAGAGCTGAGCGCCGGCCATTGACCTGCGAACATGCCGTGCTCCCGACGCCGAAGGATGTCTCCCACCCAGCGCTCCGCCTCGCGGGAGAGGGAAAGGCCGTGCCGCGCCACCATTTCGAATAGCTTGAGAAGCAGGGCCCCATCCGCGGTGGAAGAAGGCTGGCGCGGGAACAGGCGCTCGCGGACGACCGCAAAGTCTGGGCTCGACAAGCGCGTCCGCCATTGCTGAAACATTCCGTAAAGCGTCGATCGCGCGGGAACGAGTTCGTCAAGAAAGCTCGCGGTGAGTTGGGTCACGGCGCGTGCGTGGCGAAAGTAGGTGCGCATCCAGTCGGCCGCGGGCATTTCCTTGCCGTATTCGTGCCCGATGCCGAGGCGCGCAGCTTCCTCCTGATACTCATAACTGAGTTGGTTCTCGTCGCGTTCATAACGGTAGTGGAGGAAACAGCGCAGCGCCGCGAAAAACCGCCAAGCCTCGTCGGTTGAAGCACGCAGCGCGGGGGGCCAGAGTTCGGAAGGAAGAGCGGGATGCCCCTGCGTGTCGAATTCGGAGATCAGCGCCAGCCAGCGGGCCCCGTGAAGATCCCTCAGGCCGCCCGGCGCTTCCTTGATGTTTGGTTCGAGATGAAAGAGCGTATGCCCATACTTGGCGTGGCGCTGGTCAACAAGGCCAGCAAGGTTCCGGACAAGATCGTCGCGGTCCCGGGCGGCACAGCGCGGCACGGCGTCGCCGCGCAGGCGGTCGAAAAGCCAGCGGTTGCCGGCAAGATAACGGCAATCCAGCAACGAAATGTTGAATTCGAGATTGTCGCGGTGAAGTTCGCTGCACTCGGCAAGGGCACGCGTGCTGTGGCTCGCGCGCATGCGCGTATCCCACAGCGTGCGGGCGAGCGTGGCGACCGACTCACGCACCGACGGCCCCTTCCTGCCACCCGCTGAGAGAAAGATGAGGTCAATGTCGGAGTGAGGAAAGAGCTCGCGCCGCCCGTAACCGCCCAGGGCAACCACGCAGAAATCCTTGGGCCCGTCCAAGTTCTCGGAAATCAGGATGCGGTACAGATGGATGATGATGGAATCGACCAGCGCCGAGCGCGCCTCGAGCGCGGCGAGGCCGTCACCGGTTTCTTCGAAACGTGCCCGGATGCGTGCGGACGCGGCGGCGTAGTGCTCCACAATGAATGTCGAATTCGGGAGAGAGGTCATTCATCCTCTGGGGCGCCTTTCCGAAGATCAAGAGCGGGCGGAGAATAACCGCCGCGCGAGCGGGCAGCGCGAGAAGAGGGCCGAGGACTGCGTCGTCCAGCCTCGACCCCCGCCCACCTAGTGCCGTTCCAACTCTCTCTTGGTAAGCGTCTTTGACCAAGAGGCGCGAAAGCCCGGATTGCTGAGGTCGCTGCGTTTCAGCCAAATCGGTTGGAACGGCACTAGAGGGCTGCGTCGCCGCTCTCTTCGTTCCGGATCCGGATAGCGGATTCGACTTTGGAAAGGAATATCTTCCCGTCGCCGATCTTCCCCGTCTTCGCCGCCTTCAGGATTACCTTCACGGCGGCATCGGACCGGTTGTCGGGAAGGACCATCTCCAGTTTAATCTTGGGGAGTAAGTCCACGGTATATTCCGCGCCGCGGTAAACCTCGGTGTGGCCCTTCTGGCGACCGTGACCGCGCACTTCGGTCACCGTCATGCCGTCCACGCCCACTTCGCGCAGCGCTTCCTTGACCGTATCCAACTTGGAAGGCTGTATGATCGCTTCAATTTTCGTCATGGCACCTCATCCTTGTCTGAAGATGGAAAGAACGCCCCGCGTTCTTTGCTCCGGGGCGAACCGGGCGTTGACCCGCCCGTTCTCACCCCGATAATACTTACGCTTCCAAATTGTAACCTTCTTCGCCGTGCTGCGAGAGGTCGAGCCCCTGAACTTCATGCTCTTCGGAAACGCGCAGTCCGATCACCACATCGACGATCTTCAAGATGATCAGTGTTCCGACAATCGCCAGTCCCCAGGCGATGGCGGTGGCTACTAGCTGGTTGAACAATTGCCGCGCGTTGCCTTCCAGCAGGCCTTTGCCGATCGGATTGACGGCGCTCGAGGCGAAGATTCCGGTCAGCAGCGCGCCCAGGGTGCCGCCCGCGCCATGCACGCCGAAAGCGTCGAGCGAGTCATCGTAACCAAAAATTCCTTTGACCTTGGCGCACATCAGATAACAAACCACCCCCGCGCACAACCCGATGATCAGGGCCGACATGGGAGTGACAAAGCCCGAGGCCGGCGTAATGGCCACAAGCCCCGCGACCGCGCCCGAAATCGCGCCGAGCACGCTGGGCTTGCCGTTGCGAATCCACTCCGAGCCCGCCCAGCCGAGGACGGCTGCGGCGGTGGCGAAGTGCGTCGCGACAAAAGCGCTGGTCGCCAGACTCCCGGCCGCCAGCGCGCTGCCCGCGTTAAATCCGAACCAGCCAACCCAGAGCAGGCACGCCCCGATGAAGCTCAGCACAACGCTGTGCGGCGGCATGGGTGTCTTGGGATAGCCGATGCGCCTGCCCAGATAAAGCGCGCAGACAAGAGCCGAAACCCCTGAGGTAACGTGCACCACGGTGCCGCCCGCAAAGTCGAGCGTCGGGATCTTCCCGCCGAGCGCGGCATTCAGCAGCCCCCCCTTGCCCCACACCATGTGCGCCATGGGGTTGTACACGATCACGGCCCACAGAGCCATGAACACGACCATGGCGCTGAACTTCATGCGCTCGGCGAAAGCGCCTGCAATCAGGCCGGGCGTAATGATCGCGAACATAAGTTGATAAACCATAAAAGTCTGAGCGGGAATCGTGGCCGCATAATCAGCGTCGGGGGCGGCTCCGACCCCTCGCATGAAGGCGAAGTCGAATCCTCCAATGAAACTCACCCCCGGCCCAAATGCCATGCTGTAGCCAAACAGGGCCCACAGCACAGTGACAAGCGCCATTAGTATAAAGCTCTGCATCATCGTGCCGAGGACGTTCTTTTTGCGCACGAGCCCGCCGTAGAACAGAGCCAGCCCCGGTCCCGTCATCATGAGGACCAGCGCCGCTGAGACCAGCATCCAGGCGTTATCCCCGGCGCTGCGCGCCTCCACCACTGCCGTCTCCAGCTTCGCGATCTTTTCGTCCGCGGCCGTTGGCGCGGCAGCAGCCCCCGCTGCAGGCGCCGAGGCCGTCTCCTGGGCTTCCACCCGCTGGAGGGCCGCGCCCAAGATGAGCACCCCCCCGAACAACAGCCGAACCACAGCACTTCGCATACTGCCCCCTCCGTAGTTGATTTTGATTCGTGCTCCCCGAATTGAAAAAGCATTATAAATATGCAATGTGATCATAAACCAATTAATTCGGTTTATGGCTTGCATAAGCCTCCCGCAAGAGAAAGCGGTCTGCCCGCCGCCGGGGAGCCAGAGGCGAGGCCGCAGGAAGATACCAGTATCCGGCACAAAACGAAAGACTCCGAATTTCATTATTCTTGAGCCCCCGCCAGGACCCGGTGGTCTGATATTTTCCTGCTGAAGGCACCAGTGCTAAAATTGACGAAAAGCATTGCAGGAGCCATCTCCGGCAGAAAAAAGGTCGCCGGTTCCAGCCGTGGCAGCACCGTGAACCGGCAGAAAGGCGGCATCATGAGAGCCTACATCCTGGTTAACGTCCGACCGGGCAAAGTGCGCGAGGTGGTTAGCGCAATGACCCAGATGGAGGGCGTACGGCACGCTGAAGCCTGCTGGGGGCAGCCAGACGTTTTCGCATACGTTGAGACATCCGACGACCGGAAGCTCAATCAACTGGTTATAGACAAGATTCAGAAGCTCGAGGGCGTGGAGCGCACGGATACCCACATCGCTGTCGAGTAAGGGAAAGTCAATTCTTCCTCTTCCCCGGCTGGGCGGCCGGCTCGACGCGGTTGTGCCCCGCTTGCTTGGCGCGTTTGAGAGCCGCTTCCACGTCACGCAGGAGCGCTCCGGGCTCCATGTCGGGGCGCCCTTCCGCGGCGCCCAGGCTGAGCGTCACCTGAAGTTTGCCATCGTGAGTGCCAGAGAATTTCCCCCATTCCGAAATATCCATTCCACCCTGGGCGACGGCCGCGCGCAACCGGTCGGCTTGCGTGACCGCGGCCTTCAAATCGCAGCCCGGAACGACTACCAGAAACTCCTCGCCCGTGTACCGTCCCAAGGTGTCATAAGGGCGTACGACGGTACGAATCCTGCGCACGGTTTCGCGCAGCACGGCGTCCCCGGCGGTATGTCCGTACGCGTCGTTAATGCCCTTTAGGCCGTCGATGCCCGCCAGGATCACTCCGAGGGGAAACTTCTCGCGGCGCATACGGGACATTTCCCGCCCCACCGTGGCAATCACCTCCGTCCGGTTGGCGAGCCCCGTCAAAGGATCGTGGGTTGTCTGATAGCGGATCGCATCCTGCGCCCGTTTCAATTCTTCCTGCAATTCCAGGATGCGCTTGGCCACGCGAAGGCGGAGCATGATTTCGTCGGCATCGAGCGGCCTGGAAAGAAAATCATCCGCGCCCGCCTGGATTGCTTCCATCACTCCCTGCCCGCTGTCTTGATCCAAAACGAAGATGATATAGATGTGTGATGATTCGATCCTGTCACGTATTTGCTGGCAGATTTCGAGACCCCCAATGCCTGCAAGATTCCTCTCCAGTATGGCCAGGCCCGGCCCGCCCTGCTCCTTCAGCCGCGCCAGAGCCTGAGTACCCGTTTCTGCCAGGACGACTTCATGTCCCCATCGCGTCAGCATCGTTTCCAGCATTCCGCGCGCCAACATGTCCGCTTGTGCCACCAGGATCTTCATAGAACCCGCTCCTGACTTCCGCATGTGGGCGAGCGCGGGCTCGCGCCACTCTCCAATACTCACAATGAGCCACAGATTCGACATGACGTCAATAGGGTGCAGCAAGTAAGCACTTCGAATGGAGCGGAACCGTTGCCGGCTCATCGGGGGAGTTCGTTGACCTGCTGGAGGTTCCTGGGGGATCACCGAGGCCTAACTGCTGGAGAGTGATTCCTTCAGAACGCGCCCCAACTGTTCGATGGTGTAAGGTTTTCCGATAAAGGCGGCGGCGCCCAGCTGGAGGCCCCGTTTCGCCTCCCGTTCACGATTGTAGCCGGAGGTCATGATGACCTTCGGGGAAGGCTGAATGGCGCGAATCGCCTTGATGGTCGTTTCCCAGCTCGGGCCCGGCATCACCATGTCGAGCAAGACGGCGTCGACGGGAGGCGACTTTCGAGCGCAGATGATGGGAGCTTCCCGGCCATCGGTTGCGGAGAGGGCGGAATAACCGAGTTCGCGTACCGCGGCGCAGGAGAAGTCCACCATGAACGGCTCATCGTCAACGACAAGAACGGTCCCACGCCCGCCCATGGCCGGCTCGTGAAGTTCTACCGCTTCCGGAAGCGCAGCTTGCCGCGCAACAGGAAGATGGACGGTGAATTCCGAGCCCCGCCCAATCTGGCTGCGGACGCCGATGAAGCCTTGATGCTGAGCGACGGTGCCATGAACCAGCGCGAGCCCCAGCCCGACGCCCTTCCGGCCTTCTTTGGTCGTGAAGAAAGGCTCGAAGATCTGGCCCAGGACGTGGGCGTCCATGCCCTTTCCGGAATCGCGGACGACGACGCGAACATAGTCGCCCGCAAGGTCCGAGGCTTCGATTGGAAGGTCGCCGGCGGAAAGGTTGACGGCCGAAGCCTCTAACGTCAGGGTGCCACCTTCCGGCATCGCGTCGCGAGCGTTGATGCAGAGGTTGAGCAAAGCAAGCTCGAGCTGGCCGGCATCTCCCATCACGGATGGGACCCGCGGCGCAAAATGATGTTCGATGCTGATCCGCCGGTCGAAGGTTTGCGTCACAATCTTGAGGACATTCTGGAGCGAATCGAGAAGATTCATGGGGCGAAGGCAAGGGGCTTCCTGCCGGGAAAAATTTAGAAGCTGCTGAGTAAGCTCGGTGGCACGCCCGGCCGAAACCTGCATCGTCGCCACGACCTGCTGGAGCGGATCCTCGCGCGGCAGGCGCGTGCGCAGCATGGAGATGTAGCCCGAAATGACTCCCAGAAGGTTGTTGAAGTCGTGCGCGACGCCACCCGCCAGCGCTCCCAACGCCTTCATCTTCTGGCCCTGTGCCAGTCTTTCCTGCAACCTCGCCCGCTCTGCCTCTGCACGCTTGCGCTCCTCAATGTTGTACGCCACCACCAGGACATCCGATTCGCTCCCTGGCTTATTGCCCAGCAAAGAAATCGTCACTAACGCCCACACCACGGCTCCCGATGTCTGGAGGAGGCGGCATTCCACCATCGACGAAGCTGCGGAGCCCTCGCGGATCCGTACCAGCCACTCGTCCACCGGGCCGGCATCTTCTGCGAGGATGAAGTCCATTAGGCGGCGGCCCGCCAGTTCCGCAGGGTGAGAGCCCAGCAGGCGGGCAAAAGCCGGATTGACGGTAAGAATCGTACCTTCGGGACTCAGCAACCCCACGCTGACGCAGCCTCGCTCGAACATGGAGCGAAACCGTACCTCCGAGGCCTGTAGCTTCGCGAGGCTCTGACATCGCTCCAATGCGTAGGCAATTTCATGGGCAGCCTGGTCAAGGAACCGCCGCGTCCCGGGTTTAATTCCATCGATTTCGTCAGATTCAACATCCACCACGCCCAGAACTCGCGACCCGATGGTTGAAGGCACGGCGTATTCCGACCGGGTTTCGGGGCGCTTGCGCTCGCTCCGTGTGCCCGGTTCGATATCTGCCAGGTAGAGAGCTTCCCTTCGCACCGCCGCAGCGGCTACGGGATGGGAGTTCCCGAGCACGTAGTCGATTCGCGATTTCGAGGGAAAAGAGCCTGCCGTGGCGCACCGGCGTAAAACTCCCTCTTCCGAATGAAGGCGGAAGATCGCTACCCGGGCGGCGTTTTTGGCACCCCGGGTTTCCTCCTCCATTTGATCGTGGACGGTTTCGCCGCTCGCCTCCGGCGACAGATCGCGACTGGATTCCACAACATTACGAAGATGATTCGCCCAAGCCTTGAGCTCTGCGGTGACGTCGGCTGAGGAGTCAAGGGGCTGGACCGCCGGGGCGAAGGCGGGGACGTGCGCCTGACGATTCTCTGAACGTTCCCGGCGCAGTGTCGCCATCGCCACCCTTTCGAAAAGCCTCCCTTTCGTCCCTTAAAGGCCGGCTTGACTCAGAGCCCCGCCACTCCGCGAGGAGTTCGTCCATCAGGGGCCTCTAACCCATTTTTCGGCAGAGAAGGAATTCGACTTGAAGGAAAACGGGGACTTGGCGCTTCCGGTCAGGGTCATCGATGAGGTGGATTCGCTGTTGGTCGCCCGGCCACCTCCAACCGGCCGAGCTCACTGCCGCGGCGCTTTCAGCGCTTGCACCTTTGACAATCCTTTAGATGTAGCGTTACCGTGTCGTGGTATTGGTTATGGAGGTTGGTATGCGAGCCGTTCTGATGCTTCTCCTCATTCCTTCCCTCGTCCTGGCCGGATGCAACCGCTCCCACAAAGCCGAGTCGAAGGAAGCCGTCCAGAAAACCATCGAGACCTACCTCGAGCAACGGAAGAACCTCACGCTTGCGAATATGGATCTTGAGGTGGCCGAAGTGAAATTCGAAGGCGAGACGGCGAACGCCGAGGTGAAGTTCCGCAGCAAGCAGTCCTCAGATTTTACCGTCAGCGTTCACTACAAGCTCAAGCGCAGCGGCGAGGGCTGGCAGGTGGAATCCAGCACGCCGACCGGCGGAACGGGAGGCAGCCCTCACGGCGAAATGACCCCCGCGGCCCCCGCTCCCGCGAACGGGGAAATGCCGCTCGATTCAAGCCACTAGGCAAAGCGCAAGGAAGCTGGACTCAGAAGTCAGAATGCATCGTGGCGGAGGAGCCCCGACCTGACGGGGACCCCTGATGAACACCTGTTCAAACAAGAAACGAGTTACATCACTCGCAGCGTGGTCTTGATATCATCCTGAAGTTTCTTGAGCGCTTTTTCCCGACCTTTGTTGGGATTCTCCTTCAGCATCTCGCTTACGGCTTTCCCCAACCCGTCGGCTTCAGCACAAATGAGCTTCAGCTTGGTTGAATCGCGCCCGTGCTTTTTGTCAAACAGGCTGGCCGCGTAGAGAAGTTCTTTGCCAAAGTAAAGGCCAAAATCCGCGCCGTCGAGTTTGACAGGACCGGCGGCCAGGGCCGTCCGCGCCTTGGAACGATCCGCTCCCATGACTCCCGCCAAGGCATCATTGATGCCTTTAAGCAATGCTTCTTTTCCCAAAGTTTCCTGTTCGTCGGGATCGATCCACCCGCCGTCCATTACTCTGGAGAGCTGAGGCAGCGTCAAGGGAGCCTCCTGGCTAGGGTAGGGCGCATCGAGCGTGTATTCTTTCCCCAGGCTCCTCGTTTGGTCAATCGTGTGCGCCAACTCTGCAAGACCTAGCCCCAGGCGCGAGCCGTACTGCAGAGCATCGTTGCGCTGTCGTTCGAACGCCGCTTTGAACTGGGGATTTCTCGTGGTCTCCGAACCTTTCCGGTACCCGTCCGCCAGTTCCCCGTAGCCTCGAATCAGGCCGCTGTAAACCACGACCTGAAATACCTGAGCGCGCGAAGTAAACTCGTTCGGGGGCATGGCTTTGGCAGGGGCTTCGCTGAATTCGAGCGCCTTCTCGAATCGGCCCTTCTTCAACATATCCTTGGCGCCATCGTATTCGTAGGCGACACCTGTCAGCCGGGGTTGCGGGGCAGAACAGCTGAGCCATGCCGCAGCCAGGAAGGCTAAAACAGACACGCGGACGTTCGGACCACGGTGTGAGCCATTCAATATATTCATGAGTTCCTCCGCCGGGCGAGAAGATCACAGGCGAGTTAGGACGCCGAAGAGGGCAATCGACGATTGCTCGAGTGTCGTCCGGGACGGGCGACGCACACTCAGAATCTCGACTGGCTGCGCCCGGTTAATTGACGCGCTCAATATAGGTCAAGGACTGTCTGATTGCAACGGCCACGAGGCACATTCTTCGAGCCGGCAACCGAACGCCTTTCCAGCGCGCGTGGCCCACCTCCGCTCAGGGCGCGAAGAGAATCTTCAAGCTCCTGCCGGCATCGTGCATGCGCTCAAGTCCCAGCGCCACGTCCCGGACCGCCATGGTTGTCGGTGACGAGTGGCACAACGTCCACGGCGCTAGCAGCGCAATCGCCACAGGATAATCCACCGGACGGTAAACCCGCGCGCCGGTGGTCTTAATCTCCTTGAACACGAACCGGAGGATATCCACCTCGGGAGGAGTTTTGGGAAATCCCACCCGGGTAATCTCACCGCGAATCCTGCAGACGTCGATCGCTTCGCGGACGGCGGCGCCGACGCCGGTCGCCTCAAAGACCCGGTCCGCATAGGATTTACCCGTAATGCACCCGAGAGCGTCGCGGGCGCTCTCCTGGGACGGATTGAAAGTGGCGAGTCCCTATCTCTCGGCAAGCGCCCAGCACCTGCGCAATCTGATTCCCGATCGGGCCGGCCCCCATGACTATAGTGAGGTCTTCCGGACGGAATTCCGACGTGCGCACGACGTGCACCGCGACGGCGAGCGGCTCGACGAGCGCCGCTTGCTCATCGGGCACCGCCTCCGGCACGCGAAAGAGCTGTTCGGCCCGCGCCTTCACCAGTTCCGCCATTCCGCTGTCCGTGTCGATCCCGATCAGTCCCAGCTTTTCACAGACGTGCGCATCGCCTTCCTTGCACGCCGCACGGCGCCCGCCTCGGCCAGAGCTAGCGCGGCGGCTTGACCGATCCCCGTCGCCGCGCCCGCCCAGCGCCGTCCGGCCTTTGAGACTGAAGGCGTCGAGCACGAAGAAGTCTCCTCTCTGCGTTTCGGAAGCTCATGGTGGTAAACCGGCAGACGCCGGGACTAACAGAAGATCGATGGAGACTCAATGCTTGATTCCGTGTGCGTGCAGCCGCTGGTGCACGCGCTCGCGCGCGTCGTGCATCGTCTTCAGGACGCGAGCCAGACTCTCCGGGTCGGGCCGCTTGGCGAGGTTTCGCACCCACGTCTCCGCGCCCTCGATCAGCGTCAGCATATAGGCTGCGCCTGCTTGCGAAAGGAGCTCCTGGCCCGCCACCTTGAAATAGACCGGCGAGGTATGCGCTTGAATGCCCAGATTCCCTGCCGTCGTGGGGCCAAAGCGCGACGAGCAACGCGCGGCAATCCAGCGGGGCGTGGCGAACCGTGCCTTTCAGCAGGATTTGATTTCCGTCCAGTACCGGTCGTAGAGCGCCACGGCAGGGCCGACGTCGCGCATGAATTCGCACTTCGAAAGCGAGCCGGGTTCGGGAAATACGGCGGGCTGCGCGAGCAGCCACGGCTCGACGCCGTGCGCCGCGTAAAGATTCGGCGTGTTGAAACCTGAATCGTTGATAAAGGCGCTAGCGACCTCGGGGCGATGAAAGTAATTGATGAATTCGTGCGCTAGGTCCTTGTGCGGAGCATTGCGCGGAATGCACGCCGAGTCGAAGGAGATCGTGGCACCCTCCCGGGGGATCACGTAGACGATCCGCGGCTCGTCGCGCACGGCAAACGTCAAGTTGCCGTTGAAAGCCTGCGCGATCCAGGCATCCCCGGACACCAGGTCCTGCTCAAAATTCGAGCTGTTGTATCCCTTGACTAGAGGCTTTTCGGCGAGCAGCAGATCGCGCGCCCGGCGGATTTCTTCCGGATTCGTTGTATTGAGGGAATAACCGAGCTTCTTGAGGGCCATCCCGAACACCTCGCGCGTATCGTCAAGCAGAAGGATGTGGCCTGCGAAGCGAGGATCGAAGAGCGCGTCCCAGCTGGTGATCTTTTCCTTCACAAGGTCAGAGCGGTACGCAAGCCCCGTGGTCCCCCAGGCATAAGGCACTGAATATTCGTTCTTCGGGTCGCAGGACTGGCCGAGAAAACGCGGGTCGACGTTTCGCCACGCCACCGACAGACGCGACTTGTCGAGCGGCGCAAGCAATCCCTGGCGGATCAGGATTTCCACCATGTAATCGGTGGGCATCACCAGGTCATATTCAACGTTGCCCGCCTGGAGCTTGGCCAGAAGCGCTTCATTGGAATCGTAGAGATCGTAGTTGACCTTGCAGTGGAACTCCCCCTCGAAACCTTGCACCACGCGCGGCGAAAGGTATGCCGTCCATGTGTAAATGTTGAGCTGCGGCAATCCTCGGCCCGCCGGCCAGGAACGGGCGAGGAGAGGTCCCGTCATCACCAGGAATACGCCGGCGACCGCTGCGAGCGCCGCGCGCATCTTGATGGCGCCGCGCTCCAGGCGCTGGGCGATGAACACGAGGGGGACTGTGGCAATCAGAATGATCGTGGAGATGGCGTTGATTTCCGGCGTGATCCCGCGCTTGAGCATGGAATAAATCTGAAGCGGCAGTGTGGTCGAGCCCACACCCGACACGAATGACGTGATGAGGTAATCGTCGAACGACGTCGTGAACACCAGTAGCCCTGCGGAAAGGATGCCCGGCGCCGCGAGCGGCAGCGTTACCCGCCTGAAGGCCGTCCACTCGTTTGCGCCGAGGTCGAGCGCGGCCTCTTGAAGAGAGGGGTCGGCGCCCGCCAGGCGCGCGCCGACGATCATGATGACGAATGAAACACAGAACGTGATGTGGGCGATGATAATCGTCCACAGACTCAGATTGAGACTGAGCAGGCTGAAGAAGATGAGCATCGCCACGGCGATGACGATCTCGGGAATGACCAGGGGAAGATAGACCAGCCCGTCGAGGAGGGAACGGGCGCGTCCCCGGGCACGAGCCGCCACAATCGCGGCGGCCGTCCCCACCGCGACGCACACAAGCGTGGCCGCGCCTGCGACGATCAGGCTGTTGAGCAGGCTTTGGAACAGCTGGTCGTTCCGCCACAGGGCGGCGTACCACTCCGTCGTGAAGCCCTGCCATCGTGCAGAGAGGCGCGAACGGTTGAACGAGAAGATCACGAGCACGACGATCGGCGCATAGAGAAGCGCGTACACCATGAGCGTGGCGGAGGCGAGACCGGAATTTCGGCGAACCCAATTGGTCATGACAGAGTATCCCGCCATGTGGCCTGGACTTTGCGGAGGCTCGCAAGCAGGGTGATGTAAGTCTGTGTGTGTAGGTTGGAGGGTGTAAGCTGGTTTTGGGCTGACGACCTAAAACCAAATCCTGGAAAGGAGCTTACACCCGATGAGAACTGTAGCACCGATGACGGA
>JACQNR010000328.1 GCA_016202975.1 Acidobacteriota bacterium | reverse complement strand
GATGTAGAGCATCCCTCCGCACAACCAAAGGGCGAGGGAGAAGAACAAAATCGGTTCCGCATATCCGGCGAATTCTGGAAGCAGCCAGGTGCCCAGATTGGCCACCGCCTGCGTGGCGACGACGGCGATCAGCCAGCCGCCGTTGATTCCCTCGGCGAGGGTCGGCTTCTGCTCTTTGATCGTGAAGCTGGTAAAGATGGCGTAGGTAAATCCCGTCCAGAGAACAATCGAAGTAAACCAGAGCACGGCGGCCGACTTGTAGTGGCCGAAGATGAGGATGAATTCCGTTCCCAGCACGCCCGTTCCCGCCACGATGGTGAAAAATCCCACGCCGCGCGTGTGGTCGGTCAGGTCACGCCAGAAGGCGGAGGGATAAAACAGCACGCGCGCGACGGTCATCACTGCGAGCACGGCGAAAACCACAACGTTCAGCAGCCCGAGCGGTACGGCGATCCACCGCAGGTGGAACCAGTTGGCGGCGATCGCCACCACGCCCGTAGCCATGACCATGGCGAAGTAGGCGGGATGCAAGGTCTCTACACTGCGCTTCAGGCGCGCCGTCGTTGTCGCCGATTGTTGAAGCATGACCGCCGCAGTGTTCATCACTGACGCCCCGCTTCTCGCTGTGCCAGTTCAGGAGCCGCGGTTACCGGTACTTCACGGGTGTACTTCAGAATCCACGCCATCGAGAGCGAGAACAGGGCCAGGAAGACGAACACGATGAACCCAATTGCGTAACCACGCTGGCCGAGATCGTGAACGGCAAAACCCAGGGCGGGGGGAATCACAAATCCGCCGAGCGCGCCCAGCCCGCCCACCCAGCCCGCCGCGCCGCCCACGGCTTGCGGAACCTCCTGCGGCACCAGCTTGAAGACCGCAGCGTTGCAGATTCCCATGCCGAAGGCGAGCAGCACCACGCCGGGAATCGCCAGTTCGTACTGGGACGCGGTGGTCATCACCAACCCGCCCGCCATCATGATGAACAGGGCAAGGATGGCGGTGTTTTCCCCTCCCTCTCGCAACTGGTCGGAGAGCAGCCCGCCCCCGATTCGAATCATAGAAGTCAGGAGCGAATACAAAGCGGTCAGCAGGCCCGCCTTGAGCGCGGTCATTCCATAATACGATTGCCAGTAGGTGGGCAACCACGCCGTCAGGGCGATGAATCCGCCGAACGTGGTGAAGTAAATCCACACCAGCGCCCAGGTGCGCCAGATGCGGGCGGAAATCCTCAAGCTATCCGTGAGGCTGCCGGCGGGAAAGAGCGTTTGCCCCTGTTCGGCCGCGCTCTCACGCGCTTCCTGCGCCGCCACGCCCTGCGTGCGCAACTGGAAGTACCAGGCGTTGCGGCCGAAGAGCGCGTACACGACAAGACCTGCAATCAGAAATACCAGCCAGGCGAGATATGATCCCGCCAGACCCAACGCGACCAGCGCGATGGGCAGCAAGATCGAGAAGAGCCCTGGAGCCAGGTTGCCGATGCCGGCAAAAATCGCCAGCGCGCGGCCCTGTTTCTTCTGCGGAAACCAGTAGGAAACCTGGCTGATGCCGACAGAAAACGTTGCAATGCCGCAGCCGCAGAGCAGGCCGAGCAGCAACAGCAGCGGGTACACTCCGGTCGTCAGGCGGTCGGGATACAGAAGGTAGACCACGAGGGTCAACCCGACCATTCCGATCACAGAGAGCGAAAGGAGTACGAGAAAGGGCTTGCGCCCACCAGTGGTGTCCACCCAGGCCGAAAACGGAATGCGAAGCAGCGAGCCCGAGAGAGCGGGCATGGCCACAAGGAATGCCACCATCATCGGGCCCAGCTCCATGACTTCTCGAAATCGGGCAGCCGTGGGCCCATAGAGAGCAACGGCCGCGAATCCGACAAAGAATCCCGCTGTGGCCCCGAAGAGCCCCTGGCGGGGCGTCCCTTGAAAGGCACTCACGATTACACTCCTCTCTTAGCCTTTTTCCCCTGCCAGCCAGCGCGCCCTGCCGTGCCAGCGGACCACTTGCGGCTTGCGCCATAGGTAGGGGTTCGGCACAACCAGGATGTGCACCAACCGCGAAAACGGGAAAAGTCCAATCAAGAGATAAAAGCAAACGATGTGCAACTTCACCGCCTGTGGCATCGCTGCAAGATAGGTAATATCCGGATTGAATTTAACCAGCGACCAGAGATAAGGCGAAATGGATACCGCAAACCAGGACGAACCCCAGGGGTGGAAAATGGCGACGTACACGCCGCTCACCGCTTGCAGGATGAGCAGGCCGTAGATGGCCCAGTCCAGCAGGCTGGTCACGACGCGCACCTTGATGTCCGCGTAACGGCGCAATGCCGCGCTGACGAATCCCACCACCGCGAGAATCCCGAAGATCAGCGCAGAGATTTCTAGAATGTAGAGCCGCAGCGGTTTGCTATTCCATAGCAGGACTTGGCGTGGAATCAGGAACGCCACGATGTGTCCCGCCAGAACTGCGAGGACGCCAAAATGCAGCGGCACTGAACCCCAGAAATGGCTGCGATTCTCCAGGAACTGCGTGGATAAACTGGAATAGGTGAAGGCTTCCGCGCGGTAACGAAAGATCGTGCCCAAAAAGAAGAAAAGAAAAACGGCGTACGGCAGCGCGCCAAAAAGGATGGGATCGAGATAGGCCAAGACGTTATTCATGGTTTACTCCCTGAAGGGCTGGCGTGTGCGCGGAGGCGAGCGTCTGCCGCAGCGCGCTGAGAAGGAACTCGTAGGGGCTTGCCTTGCCCGTGATTCCGGCAAGCATCTTGTCCAGCGCCGGGATGACGCTCTGCGCCGCGAACGTGCTGGCTTCTTCCGGCTCCATTCGCGCCAGCAGCGCCAGCACGTGCGTCAGGTGGTCGGGCAGTTCGGTGGATTCCGCGACGCCATGGCGCCGAAGCTGCTCTCGCGTCTTCACCAGAAATGCGCCCCGGTCGTAGTTGTCGCCGTAGAGGTGCCAGCCGACTTCCAGCACGCAGACGGGGTTCAGATCGAAAGTCTGGACGAACAACTCCTGAAGCTGTTCGGCCGTCCGGCCCTCGAGTCGCGATTGGAATTCACCAAGCTTGCGCTCCGCTTCGTCCGAACAATGCCCAACTGCGCGACGGCAGAGTTCCGCGGTCTCGACGTACTCGCCGCCGGGATACTCCAAAAGTTTCGCGAACTGTTCGTAAACGTGGACGCGATTCATCACAGTCCCCTCTCGGGCGCTTCCACAAACCCGAAGCCGGCGCCTTGCTTGTGCTCCATGGGGTCCTGAAGCATCTGGAGAGCTTCTTCGCGGTGCATGGGAGGAATCACGAAGCGTTCGTCGAACGTGCACAGTGAAGTCAACCTGTATATGGCTTCGGCCTCCTGCGGCGAACTGTCGGCCTCGCGAAGCATGTGTTCGGCCACCGACATCTCGACGTCGCCCACCGTGAGCGCCCGCCGATACCAGCGCACCGCCTTCTGCTTGCGGAGCGCGTAGCGAACCTTTGCCTCGTGGCCTGCGCCAAAAAGATTCGCCAGGAACTTCATGGGCACGCGCGACCGGTCAATATCATGGAAGAGGTCTTCGGACGTGTGCCGGATGGTGTCCTCCGTCCTGCTCGCCATCACGGGCGACATCGGGGGCACGTAGAACAACATCGGCAGAGTCCGGTACTCGATGTGCGGCGGCAGGGCGATCTTCCAGGCTTTCACGAATTGGTAGACGGGAGAGCGCTTCGCGGAATCCAACACTGACTCATGAATGCCGTTGCGCCGCGCTTCACTCAGGACTTCGGGGTCGAAGGGATCGAGCACGATCGAGCGGTGCGCGTCAATCAGCGCCTCATTCGGGCGTTTCGCGGCTTCTTCGATCCTGTCCGCGTCATAGAGCATCACGCCGAGGTAGCGGATGCGGCCTACGCAGGAGTGAAAGCACGCTGGCGCCTCGCCGGTTTCGAGCCGCGGGTAGCAGAGAATGCATTTTTCGGATTTCCCCGTGAACCAGTTGTAAAAAGTTTTCTTGTACGGGCAGGCGGCGATGCAGCTGCGCCAGGCGCGGCAGCGCTTCTGGTCAAGCAGCACGATGCCGTCTTCGCCGCGCTTGTAAAGCGCGCCCGACGGGCACGCCGCAACGCAGGATGGGTTCAGGCAATGATTGCAGATTCGTGGAAAATAAAAAAAGACCAGCCGCTCGACCGAGGAAAGCTGTTGTCGCTGTTCGGGCGTCAGACCTTCAAGGTTCGGGTCGTTGGCGGCGTAAACGGGTGAGCCGCCCAGGTCGTCGTCCCAGTTCGGCCCGGCTTCGACGTCGATGTGTTTGCCGGTGACCATGGATAGCGGTCTCGCGGTGGGTTGGTCCGCGCCCTCCGGAGCGTTGAACAGGTTCTGGTAGTCGTAGGTCCACGGCTCGTAGTAGTCATCCATCGTCGGCTGGTGCGGGTGGTGGAAGATATTGAAGACCGTCTTGCCCTTGCTCGTGGAGCGCAGGCGTAGCTTCCCTTGCGGGGCCACCCAGCCGCCCCGGTATTTCTCCTGGTCCTCCCAGCGCGTGGGGAATCCCGTGCCGGGTTTTGTCTCGACGTTGTTCCACCACATGTACTCGGCGCCCTTGCGGTCCGTCCAGATGTTCTTGCACGCGATGCTGCAGGTATGGCAGCCGATGCACTTGTCCAGGTGGAAGACCATCGAGATTTGCATGCGGACGTCCATGGTTTGTCCTCTCTGTAGCGGCGATGTCCTCATCGCCGAAGACGCCGGTGGGACACCGGCGATACAATTACCACTTCAACTCCGGAAGCTTGCGCACCAACACGTGAGTGTCACGGTTGACGCCGGTTGGTCCCCAGTAGTTGAAGTGATAGGTGAACTGTCCGTATCCGCCGACCATCAGGTTCGGCTTCAGGCGGATACGGGTAAGGCTATTGTGCCCGCCCGCTCGCCGATAGCCGCGCAGAGGCGAAACCGGCACTGAGTACGTGCGCTCGGGCGAGTGGTACTGGATGCAGATGCCGCGCGGAATGCGCGCGCTGACGGCGGCGCGCGTCACCACTACGCCATGGTCGTTGTGCACTTCGACCCAGTCGTTGTCGCGCACGCCGATCTCTTCGGCGTCTTTGTGGTTAATCCAGAAGGGCTCGGCGCCGCGCGAGAGCGTCGTCATGCGCTGGTTGTCGCCGTAAGTCGAGTGGATGTGCCACTTGCCGTGCGGCGTAAGGAAATTGAGCGTCTTGGTCAGCCCGACCTCCTTCGAGAACATGAGGTCCGCGTACTGGACCAGCGATGGCTTCGGCTTGTACGTCGGCAGGTGCTCGCCGTACTGAAGGTAGCCCGGATGGTCGAGATAGAAGTGCTGCCGGCCGGTTAGCGTGCGCCACGGCACCAGGCACTCGACGTTGTACGTGAAGGGTGAGTAAGCGCGGCCGTGATCGAGCAACCCGGACCACATGGGGCTGTTGACCAGCCGCTCGACCTTCGATTGCAGGCTCTTGTAGTTCATGCGCACGTCGCGATTCTTTTCCGCGAGGTGGGCGAGCGGCAGGCCAACCTTCTCCTCCATATTCTTGTAGGATCGGTAAGCGAGCTCGCCGTTCGTCACGGTCGCAAAGCGGAGAATCAAGTCGCAGACTTGTTCGTCTTCATAGAGTGAAAGGAATTCCTTGCCGTCGCAGCTTACTGTGGGGTGCTCGATGAGTGCCGTGTCGTAAACGTCCTCGACCGCGTACTGCGTCCCATGCGCGCCGAGCCCGTTTTGGCGCACGAGCGGGCCGTAGGAGATGAACTGGTTGTAAAGTTTCTTGTAGTCGCGCTCCACGACGCGCAGTCCAGGCATCGTCTTGCCGGGAATCGGCTCGACCTCGCCACCCCTCCAATCTTGGAGAGCCGGCTGCGCGATCTCTGCCGGCGTGTCATGGGCGAGCGGCGAAGCCACCAGGTCCTTCACCGGCGCTGGAAAGTGTTTCGCGGCGAGATCCGAGAACTTTTTCGCCACCGAACGAAAGATTTGCCAGTCGCTTTTCGACTCCCAGCAGGGGGGTACGGCCGCCGAAAGCGGGTGGATAAAGCTGTGCATGTCCGTCGAATTCAGGTCGGCTTTTTCGTACCAGGTGGCCGCGGGCAGGACGATGTCCGAATAAAGCGCGGATGTGTCCATGCGGAAGTTGAGGTCGACAACGAGGTCCATCTTTCCCTGCGGGGCGTGTTCGTGCCAGGCGACGTCGTGCACCGAATCCTGCGCCAACTCCTCGGCGATGGCGTTGGTGTGGGTGCCGAGATAGTGCTTGAGGAAGTATTCGTGCCCTTTCGCGCTCGCCATCAGCGCATTGCCGCGCCAGATGAACCAAACGCGCGGCCAGTTTTCCGGCGCATCGGGGTCTTCGACTGAAAACTTCAGTTTGCCTTCCTTGAGCTGCTGAACGGTAGATTGAATAACGGCTTCCGGTGAGTCGGCTCCCGCGGCTTCGGCTTCCCGCACCACCTCAAGGGGGTTTTTATTGAACTGTGGATAGAACGGCAGCCAGCCGGAACGTACCGCGCGCGCCTGAATGTCCACCGTGTGGCCCGTAGCGAGCGACCCGGGCTGACCGTCCGGCGGCAGCGTGTGGTAATCGCGGAAGCTCCTTTCGTAGCGCCACTGGTCCGTGTGGACGTAGTGCCAGCTTGGGGCGTTCTGGAGCCGTACGGCGGGGAGCCAGTCGCGCGCAAAGGCGATCGAAGACCACGACTCCATCGGCGCGAGTTTTTCCTGTCCGACGTAGTGGGCGAGGCCGCCGCCGTTCACCCCGACGCAGCCCGCGAACATCAGCGCGTGGATACCCGCACGGTACATCAGGTTGTTGTGGTACCAGTGGTTGACGCCGGCGCCGATGATGATGAGGCACTTGCCGCACGTCAGCTCCGCCGTCCGGCCCCACTCGCGCGCGAAGCGAATGAGAACCTCGCGGCCCATCCCCGTGTACTTCTCAGTCCACGCCGGCGTGTAGGGCGCGTCTGCGTCGTCATAGTCCTTGGGATATTCTCCGGGGAGACCGCGCGCGACGCCGTATTGCGCCATCAGCAAGTCGTAGACCGTGGCCACAAGAACCGTCTCGCCTGAAGCTGTCTCGATCCGCTTCGCCGGCACACCGCGCGCGAGCGTGCGCCCTTCGCCAAAGTCATCGAGTTTGACCTGTACGACACTGTCGCTGGAGGTCAGAAACGTCAGGGCCGGTGCGATCTCCGTTCCATCAACTCCGTCTTTCAGCAGAAGGTTCCACTTTCCCTTTTCCTTTCCCCAGCGAAAACCAACGCCCCCCATCGGCATCTTGGGCCGCAATTCGTTCGCGTCCCACATGAGGAATTTCCAATCGCCGTTTTCCACAGATTCGTAGTCTTTCAAGCGGTTCGCACGCAGCAGTTGCCCGGCCCTGTAATCGCTGCCATCCGCGTGGAGTTCCACAAGGTAGGGCGCATCCGTGTATCTCTTCGTGTAGTCCTGGAAGTACGGCACCGGGCGTTCGTGATGAAATTCCTTGAGGAGGACGTGATTGACGGCCATCCACCAGGCGCCGTCCTGGCCGGCATTGAGCGCCACCCACTCGTCGGCGTATTTCGAGACCTGGCTGAAGTCGGGCGAGAAGACCCACATCTTCGAGCCGTTGTGGCG
>JACQNR010000317.1 GCA_016202975.1 Acidobacteriota bacterium | reverse complement strand
GCCCACCGACCCGTCCGGAACCATTAACACCCCATCCTGCCTCATAGCCCTGATCCGGACGGGTCCTTCCTTTTCAGGCGTCCCCGATTCCGCAAATCAGCCCTGCCAGCGCTTGATAAGCGGCGTGTTACAATTCCGCCCTTCGCGCGCATGAGTACACCGACCTCAGCCACTCCCGCCAGCGAACAGTTGCCCGAACTGCACCGGCCAATGCACCTTCGCTACTTTGGCCTGCTACGCGGCAACGTGCGCTTCCGGCGGCTCTGGCTCGCTCAAGTAGTCAGCGAGATGGGCGACTGGTTCTACACCCTCGCCGTCTACGACCTGATCCTCAAACTCACCGGCAGCGGCCAGGCCGTCAGTTACGCTATCATCATTCAACTCCTGCCGTGGTTCTTCATGACGCCGCTGGCGGGCTATCTCGCCGACCACTTCTCGCGCCGCCGGCTGATGATCCTGGCCGACGTCATTCGCGGATTCGTGGTGCTGGGGCTGCTTTTCGTCCGATCGGCGTCAGACCTCTGGGTGATTTACGCGCTGTTAGGCGTGGAGGTGATGTTCGCAGCCATTTTCGAGCCCGCCCGCAACGCCCTCATTCCCAACGTCACGACGTGGGAAGAACTCCTGCCCGCGAACGCGTTGTCATCCGCGACCTGGTCCTTTGCGCTGACGGTGGGCGCGGCGCTGGGCGGAGTTATCACGGCGCTGCTGGGGAGAAACACCTCTTTCGTGGTGAATTCCCTCTCGTTCTTCATCTCGGCCATCCTCATTCAGCGGATCGCGGTCAACGAAACACACGTCGCAGCCGCGAGCGCACACGAAGTGCCGCGGTCGAGCGCTGCCGAGGTGCTTCACGAGAGCATCGCCTATTTCCGCTCCAACCCGCGCGTCGCGGCGCTGGTGCTGGCGAAGACGGGTCTCGGCTTGGCAGGAGGATACCTTCTGTTGCTTGCCGTATTCAGTGACAAGGTATTTCCCGTCGCCGGGCATGGCACGCTCGTCATGGGCCTGCTCTACGCGTCGCGGGGCGCAGGCGCGGGAACCGGACCTATCATCGGCGACTACCTGACGCGGGGCATTGAGAGCCGCATGTGGAAGGCTCTGGGTTCAAGCTTCCTGCTAATGGCGCTATCCTACTTTGCCTTCGCTCTCGCCCCCAACCTGCCCCTCGCGATGCTTGCGGTCTTTTGCGGGCACATGGGAGGAAGCAACGTCTGGGTCGTTTCGACGACGCTGTTGCAGATCCATACCTCCGACAGGTTTCGCGGCCGCGTGTTCGCGGTGGATTTCGGATTGAACATGCTATCCGCCTCGGCGTCCAATTACGCCGTCGGCGTGGGGCTCGACGTTTACAAACTCCAAGCCCGGCAGCTCGCCCAAATCCTCAGCATGGTCCTTCTCATCCCCGCCGCCCTGTGGCTTGCAGCACAGGCTTGGTGGAGCAGAAAATAGCGGCGAGTTTACCTCGCCAAGTGCCCATCGAAGGGTCTGTCCTGCGACGTGGCGCCGTAAAGCCGCCGCTACAATTCGACTACCCGCGCAGATTGAACGCCCCGAATAATCGTGCTAAAATACACTTTCTTCGCACGCCGCGCGGGTGGCTATGCTACCGCGACGGGATTCCTTAACCAACCCTACACAATCGGAATCCTGAACTCGTAAGACAGGAGAATCACTACAACCAATGAACGAACCGCACGGAGGATGGTTAGTCGACCGACTGGTGACTGGTGATCGCGCCCGCGAGCTTGAGGCCGAAGCCGCCACGCTTCCGGCCATTCGGCTTAACCCGTTTGAGCTTTCCGACCTCGAAATGATTGCCATCGGCGGATTTTCACCACTCGATGGGTTCATGACCAAAGGCGACTATGACTCGGTGCTGCGCAAGATGCGCCTGGTGAAGGGCCTGGTGTGGACACTGCCCATTGCGCTTGCGGTGGATGAAGACATGGCCGTCAGCTTGCGTGGCAAAGCCCGCGTGGCGCTTGCCGATGGCTCGGGCCAGACGCTCGCCATCATGACGGTCAATGAAACCTTTCCATGCGATCGTGAGTTTGAAGCTCTCCACTCCTTCCGCACCACCGACCGCACACATCCGGGCGTCGCTTACGTCACTTCGCGGGGCGGCTGGCTGGTGGGCGGC
Source organism: Acidobacteriota bacterium (assembly GCA_016202975.1). Lineage (GTDB taxonomy): Bacteria > Acidobacteriota > Terriglobia > UBA7540 > UBA7540 > JACQNR01. The sequence continues at coordinate 12,102 of JACQNR010000317.1, read as the reverse complement.
CCGGTGGAAGTCTTCCGCCGTCCCACCAGTGGAAATTACTCCAAGCATCGTCTCGACCCCGCCGACACGCGCCGCATTTTCGCCGAGCGAGGCTGGAAGACCGTCGTGGGGTTCCAGACGCGCAACCCCGTGCATCGCGCCCACGAGTACATCCAGAAGACGGCGCTCGAAATTGTCGATGGGCTGCTGCTCCATCCCATCGCGGGCGAGACCAAATCGGACGACATCAGCCTGGAAGTCCGCATGCAATGCTACGAGGTGCTGCTCGAAAACTACTATCCCCGCGACCGCGTGCTGCTGGCCCTCAACCCCGCGTCGATGCGCTACGCCGGGCCGCGCGAGGCGATTTTTCACGCGCTGGTGCGCAAGAATTTCGGCTGCACGCACTTTATCATCGGCCGCGACCACGCCGGTGTGGGCAATTTCTACGGCCCCTATGACGCTCAGAAGATTTTCGACGAGTTCGATCCGACCGAGCTCGGCATCACGCCGCTGTTCTTTGAGAATTCGTTCTATTGCCGCAAGTGCGCGAGCATGGCGTCACCGAAAACTTGCGGTCACGGCCCGGAAGAGCGCGTGGTGCTTAGCGGGACGCAGGTGCGCAACACCCTACGCGACGGCGGGCAGCTTCCCATGGAATTCACGCGGCCCGAAGTGGCGGAAGTGCTGCATAAGGCTTACGCGGGAACGCCGCAGTCCGGGTAGGGGAGCGCTCCGCGCTCTCGAGGGCGGCCAGAGGCCGCCCCTACGCTGCTGCGGTCAAGGAGAATTGACGTGCCCACCGAGGAGACCCATTACACCCAATATCTCGGCGAACTGAAAAGCGTGATCGACCAGCTCCCGCTCGCCAAACTGAAGCACCTCGCTGACATTCTGTTTCATACCTACGAAAACGACCGAACCATTGTCCTCTTCGGAAACGGCGGAAGCGCCGCGCTTGCCTCGCACCTGGCGACTGACCTCGCCAAGGGGACGCACTTTCCCGGCCCCTCATCCATGAAGAACGTCCGCCGCATGCGCGTGCTGGCGCTCACCGACAACACGCCGCTCATCACAGCCTGGAGCAACGATCTCGATTACGAACAAGTCTTTGCCGGACAACTTGAGAATTTCGTTCGCGCGCGCGACGTGGCATTCGGCATCAGCGGCAGCGGAAATTCTCCCAGCGTGCTGCGCGCGCTTGAGCTGGCGCGGCGCTCAGGAGCCACCACCGTAGGCTTCGCGGGCTTCGGCGGCGGCAAGATGAAAGAGCTGCTCGATTGCGCCGTCGTCGTCGATTCCGAGAATATGCAGCAGGTCGAGGATGCGCACGTCATCCTTTCCCACCTGCTCTTTCTGGATTTGAAGGCCCGGATCGAGGCCACCGCCGCAAGTGTGGCCACAAAGAGTTGACCAGCATTTCGTATTTCACAGACATCCAAAAGCGATGTCTCTGCCACCCGTGGCACTCGAATGCGCCAAAATGGCCCCCACCGTCCCATGGCAAGCCGGGGTGTGAAACTTGAAGGGCACACGGATCTTGTTTACGGGCTGGCTTTCAGTCCCGACGGTCGGTTGCTTGCCTCTGGAAGCGATGATGGTACGGTCCGGTTCTGGGACGTAGCGAAGAAGACAGAGAGGCGCGTGGGGAAGCCTTCCGGCGGTAAAGTGCGCGCGTTGGCCTTCACGCCGGACGGCAGAATTATGGTCTCCGGCGACACAGGTGGGATCGTCAGGGTTTGGGACACGAGGACGTGCCACGAACAGGCATGCTGGCAGAATGACGGACCGATCTACTCGCTCGCCGTCAGTCTGACGAAACCCTGGGTGGTCGCGGCGGGTGCGGTTGGCGCTGTGAAGTTATGGGATTTGTATTCAGAGAAGAAAGGCCGCCGGGTCGGAGAGCATGCGGGCCAAGTCAAGGCTGTAGCTTTCCTGCCGCCTCAGGGGAAACTGCTCGTCACCTGGGACGACTCGCGGGCACCCTCCGACCCTCGGCGGCCCCGGCTCTGGGCGTGGGCCTCCGGGCAGCTGCACTGGGGCTTTGATGCAGGCCTAGTGCTCAACCGGATGGCGTGCAGTCCAGATGGACGTTTCCTTGTTTTCGGCGGCGAAGACGACGAATACAGCCCTCGGCCAGCCGGCACGCAAGTGTGGCATCTCGGCGAGGACACCCGCTCCGCGCAGTGCGTGCACGCGATGGAAGGCTCAGCGGCGCTCGCCTTCAAGCCCGATGGCTCGGCATTGGCCGTGGGTTACTGGCACAAAGTCAAGTTGCTGAGCACGCGGACTTGGGATGTTGTGGAAGACTACTTCTGGCCGCCGCCCAGCGACTGGATTAACAGTCTCGCGTTCAGTCCAGACGGCTCGAAGCTCGCGGCGGGTTGCAGCAACGGCGTCGTGATGCTGTGGCGGCTGTAGCGCGGCTCGAAGCGAGTAGTCACGGCGCCGTTCGTGCGCCGTGGGTTTGTATAGTGCAATTCACGGAATAGCCCACGGCGTGGAAGGCACGCCGTCCTAGTAGGGGCGGGTCTCAGACCCGCCCCTACCTTTAACCATGCGCGTACTGGTGACAGGAGGTGCAGGATATATCGGCAGCCACACGGCGAAGGCCTTGGCCCGGGCCGGGCACGAGGTGGTGGTGCTCGACAACTTCAGCGGCGGGCACAAGTGGGCGATCAAGTGGGGGCCGTGTGTGGAGGGTGATATCGCGGACACGCCGCTCGTTGCGCAGGCGCTCAAAACCTACGGCATCGACTCTTTGGTGCACTTTGCGGCGAGCATTCAGGTGGGCGAATCGGTTCGCGACCCGAAGAAGTATTTCTGGAACAACGTGGTCGGAACTCTCCGCCTGCTTGACGCGATGATGGAAGCGGGCGTGCCGCACGTCGTGTTTTCGTCTTCCGCCGCCGTGTATGGCAACCCGGAAAAAGTTCCAATCCCCGAGGATCATCCGACGCGGCCCGTGAATCCCTACGGCGAAACCAAGCTGATGATGGAGCGCGCGCTCGAGTGGTACGGCGCGGCCTACGGCATGCGTTGGATAGCGCTGCGCTACTTCAACGCCGCGGGCGCCGACCCCGAGGGCGAGCTCGGCGAGGACCATGAGCCGGAAAGCCACCTGATCCCGCTGGTGATTCGCGCCGCCATGGGACGCATCCCGCACGTCGATGTCTTTGGGACGGACTATCCCACGAAGGACGGTACTGCGATTCGCGATTACATCCACATCGCCGATCTCGCCGATGCGCACCTTAAAGCGCTCGAGCACCTGGCGCGTGGCGGTGAAAGCATGGCGCTCAACCTGGGGGCGGGCCACGGCCACACGGTTCGCGAAGTCATCGCCGCGGTCGAGCGCGTGGCGAACGTCACCGCGCCCGCGCGCAACGCGCCCCGGCGTGCCGGAGACCCTCCCGCCCTCGTCGCCGACCCCTCAAAGGCGATGAGCATTCTGAATTGGAAACCGAACCTGTCCGGATTAGATCAAATCGTGGAATGCGCGTGGAAGTGGCACAGCAAGGAAATTGAAGATTGAAGATTGCAAATTGCAGATTAAAGAAACGAACCCTGGCAGCTTACGATATGCAGTAATTTGTATTAGTTCGCCAGCAATTTTCAATTATCAATTTTCAATCTTCAATTTCATCACTCAACCGTAACGCTCTTTGCGAGATTCCGCGGTTTGTCGACGTCGCAGCCGCGCAGCACGGCGCAGTGGTAGGCAAACAATTGCAGCGGGACGACTGTGAGCAGTGGCATCAAGATGTCATTGGAGCGGGGAATTTCAATCACATCATCGGCGAGCGACCCGAGCTTGTCATTGCCCTCCGTGGTAACGGCAATGATCCGTCCCTCGCGGGCGCGAATCTCCTGCATATTGGATATCACCTTTTCGTAAGCGCCGTCCTCGGGCGCCAACGCCAGGGTCGGAAATTCCGGATCGATCAGCGCGATGGGTCCGTGCTTCATCTCGCCCGCAGCGTAGCCCTCCGAGTGAATGTAGGCGATTTCCTTCAGCTTGAGCGCGCCCTCCAGCGCGATTGGGTACTGATACTTGCGCCCGATAAAGAGGAAATGCTCGGCCGAGTTGTACTTTTCCGCCAGCTTGCGGATCTGGCTGGACTTTTTCAAAATTTCGCGCATCTGCCCCGGAATTTCTTCCAGCCCATGAATGAGCGAGATGCCTTCTTCGTAGGAAAGGTCGCGCCCGCGCCCGATGAGCAGCGCCATCAGCGCCAGGATCGTGACCTGCGAAGTGAATGATTTCGTCGACGCCACGCCGACTTCGATGCCCGCGTGGCAGTAGACTCCGGCATGCGTCTCGCGCGCGATCGAGCTGCCCACGACGTTGACGAGGCCCAGCACCAGCGCGCCCTTGCGCTTCGCCTCACGCAGCGCGGCGAGGGTATCGGCGGTCTCGCCCGACTGGCTGATGGCGAGCACGACGGTGCCCTGCCGCAAGTTCAGTTTCCGATAGCGGAACTCTGACGCCAGCTCGGTCTCGACCGTTAAATCGGTGAGCGCTTCAAAAACGTAGCGCGCGTAGAGCCCGGCGTAGTAACTGGTACCACAACTCACGATGATCAGGTGACGAGCCTGCTGCAAGCGGTCGAGCACGGTTTCGAGGCCACCCAGTTTCGCCACGCCCTCCGAATGGTTCAAGCGGCCGCGCAGCGCGTTTTCGACGGCCTCCGGCTGCTCGAAGATTTCCTTGAGCATGAAGTGTTCGTATTTGCCGCGCTCCATCGATTCAGCGCTGACCTCAAGGAGCTTGGGGCCACGACTGACGGGACGATTTTCGAGGGTGGTGATGGAAACCTTGCCCGCCTCGATGCACGCGACTTCGTTGTCCTCGAGATAGATCACCTGGTCGGTATGCGCCGCGAGGGCGGAAGTGTCTGATGCCGCGAAGGATTCTTCCTTCCCGATGCCGAGCACAATGGGGCTTCCACGCCGCGCCAGAATAATCTGGTCGGGATGATCCCGATGAAGTACCGCGATGCCGAATGTCCCCTGGATCTGCTGCAAGGCTCTCTGGACTGCCGCTTCCAGTTTGCCCTTATAGGCTTCCTCGACCAGGTGCGCGAGGACTTCCGTATCTGTCTCCGACGCGAATTTGTGGCCCGCAGCGAGCAGACGCTTCTTGATAGGCAGATAATTCTCGATGATGCCGTTGTGGACCAGGAAGACTTGGCGCGAGCAGTCCGTGTGCGGATGCGCATTGGGTTCGGTGGGCTTGCCGTGCGTCGCCCAGCGCGTGTGCGCAATGCCCACGTAGCCTTCGGGCTTGTCTTTCCAGACGCGCTCTTCGAGCATCGCCACCTTGCCCACCGCCTTCGCCAGGTACGATTCCTTATTCAGGATGGCGATGCCGCTCGAGTCGTAGCCGCGATACTCGAGGCGCTTCAAGCCGTCGACCAGTATCTTGCGAGCCGAATTCTTACCTACGTAGGCCACGATTCCGCACATATTGTCCTTTCAATCCAGTCGCGCCCAGCGCGAAGTCATCGAAGAAATCCAAGGTGCAAAGCAAGCGCGCGGAGTTCCCCGTCGGTCATCCGCAATTCCGCCAGATTGGGGTCGTAGCCGTGTTCAAGGGTCGTGCGCAGGTGCGTCGCGGCGATTTCGGCCAGCTGCTGGTCTGTCAGGTTCTTGTGCTCGTGTTCCCGCAGAGTGGTCAGAGTCGCACAAGGAATCGCCACCACGACTTGTTGCCCGCCTGCAAAAAACGTGGCATCGATCGTATCGCTATGCCGCGTGGCGATGCCGGAGGCGAGATGAATAAATCGCACTTGCACCGGTCCGGCGAGAACTTTCGAGATTACTTCAAACGGCGTCACCGCATAGCTCATCGTTCATTCCATGGCGAGTTCCGCTGCTTAGCGGCAAGGAACTGCCTGTTCAGCATTATAAGCTAATCCTTCCTCCCGGCGGGGGGTGTAAGCTCGAACGCTGGCAACCTGCAGCCCGGGCGGGTCATCTAAAAAAGTAACTTGTGACTACCAGGGGGAGTGGGTAGCGCTAGGGCAACCAAGTTGCTCACTCCTCCCTTCCTCACCTCGAACCCCAGAAAACCTGGCGCCGCGGATGATGCGCGGCCAAAGAGTTTGCATGTCCGGCGGGGCGAATATATACTGCAAACCTTGAAGTCTGGTATGGCTCGCACTGAACAATCCGAGGCGAAAGCTGCGAAGAAGCCCCCGGCATTTGAGCCCGAAAGCAGAGGCTCCTCGACCGATGCCCTAGTGAATGAGGTTGAAAGCCTGGGCGGGGAGTTCAGCGCCGTGCTGGGGCCGGAGGAGATCCTCCGCGCCCTGGCGAAGCGTCTGACGACCAACTTCGGGCCGTCACTCGCAAGCCTCTGGATGACCAGCGTCGAGTCCAAGGGTCTTGAACTGGCAAATCATGCCGGCACGCTGTCGCTCCCCCCCAACCTGCAGCGGTTGCCTTCCGGCGACACGGTGCTCTCCCGCGCCGCCAGCCGAGGCCAGCAGGAATTCATCGTCGATCCTGCGGCGTCCGACGATCCCTTCCTCCGCTGGGCACGGCAGAACAAAGCAAAATTCCTGGGCGTGATTCCGCTGATTGAAAACTCGCGCGTGTTTGCCGTGTTGCTGGTGGTGACGACGAAAGGTCCGGCCAAGTCCTCGGTGATACTGCGGCTGGACGCGCGCATGGCTTCGCTTGCGCTGCGCGACGCCCTGGTGCTCCGCTCGGCGCGCCAGGCCATGACGCGGCTCAACTCGCTGGTGGAAGCGAGCAAGGCGCTCAGCTCGACGCTCGACCTTTCCGAGCTGCTCGGCCGAATCCTGGAAGTCGCGAAATCGCACGCTGGCGCGGAGCGCGGCACTATCTTCCTGGTGGATGAAGCCACCAACGAAATCTGGTCGCTGATCGCGCACGGCCTGGAGAAGCAAGAAATCCGCCTGCCCCTCGGCAAGGGCATATCCGGCCATGTGGCGAAAACCGGAGAAGTTGTGCTGATTCCTGATGCCTACTCCGACCCGCGCTTTAATCCCGATGTCGACAAGCGGACCGGCTACCGCACACGGACTATTCTCTGCGTGCCCATACGGAATAAAGCCGGAAAGATTCTCGCCGCGCTGCAACTGCTGAACAAGCAGCAGGGGGCGTTCAATGCAGAGGACACGGACTTCCTGTTAACGCTCTCAGGGCACATGGGCCTGGCGCTCGAGAACGCCCAACTCCACCAGCAGATTCTGGAAAAGGAGAGAATGGAGAAGGAGCTGGCGCTGGCGCGCGGCATCCAGCGCAGCCTGCTTCCCGACACCACGCCGGTGCTCGAAGGCTTTGACATCGCCCTGCTGAACGAACCGTGCTATGCCGTGGGCGGCGACTACTATGACTTCCTCACGCTTGGCCCGCATACGCTCCTGACCGTTATCGCCGATGTGGAGGGGAAGGGCGTGAGCTCGGCACTCGTCATGTCCAACCTTCAGGCGACTCTGCGCGCCCTCGTGCTGCACCTGCACTCGCTCGATGAAATCGCCGAGAGCTTGAACCGGATGATCCTCAATGACACGCGGTCGGAAAAATACTTGAGCATCTTCATCGGGCTAATCGACGTTCGCCGCAGGGGGCTCCACTACATCAACTGCGGCCACGTGCCCCCGGTGATCATCCGCTCCGGCCAAGACCCCATCCCCCTCACCGAGGGCGGCATGGTCATCGGTCTTTTCGAGACCGCGCGCTATCAGCGCGGCCAGATTAAACTGCAGCGAGGCGACGTGCTCGTCCTCTGCACGGATGGCATCACCGAGGCGATGGATACATTCCACGAGGAATACGGCATGGAGCGCGTGGTGCAATGCATCCAGGGCGTGGCGGAAAAAAGCGCCACAGACATTGTGGGCGCAGTGAGCGCCGACGTGGTGCGCTTCTCCCGCCACGGCACTCACCTCGACGATAAGGTGATGATCGCCATCAAGGTTGTGTAGGCTGTGAGTAGCGGGTTTTAAGTCTCAGGCCCGAGGTTGGACTAGCGACTCGAAGTAAGCTGTAACCGGACTGCCTTCCCTTTCCCAAATTTCCGCGTCATCCAGTCTTCCATATCGACGCGCAAAGCGTCGAGGTTTACCCGGAAGCTGGCCTCGAGCCAACCGTCCGCGACCGGGAGCGTTTCGTCAAATGCCGAGCGCCCCGTAAAACTCCTCATCGAATAACTGTCCAGCCACGCCAGCGGACAAGCCCGTGCTTCTCCAGGCCCGACAACCTCAACTCGAATCTTCCGCGCGAACATTGGCACCTCGTTTGCAGCCCCGCTTGCAGCGCCCACCTTGAGGTGGACACATGCCGACCCTGCCCTGCGGGGTCAGCGCTACGAGAGCACACAAGTATGCCATGATCTAGCCACGCCCAAACGATGCGTGTCATGAGGCGAGGCGGTGGCGTATAATCAGCTCGATTTGGCGTCTGGCTTCCTCAGGATCGACAGAGGGGTTCAAAGGAAAACAAATTTGCACGACCCGGAGTATCGACGACCAGACCGAAAGGACTTGAAAGCCCAGCAGGGAGGCGTGCGATGCAGTCATTAGGGATGATTCACCAAGTGGCGCGATATCCCGTAAAATCCATGAAGGGCGAGTCGCTGCCGTCGTTGCCACTAACCCTGCAGGGCTTTGAGGAGGATCGACGCTACGCGTTTGTGCAGTCCGACTCGCGAAGCTCTTTTCCGTGGCTCACTGGGCGCGAGCTTCCCGAACTCCTCCGCTACCAGACTTCGGTCGAGAAAGCGGGCTCCCCCGACGTCGCCGTAAGCGTCACCACAGCGAGCGGTGAGCGATGGCCGGTCGACAGCGACGGGCTTCGGGAGGTGATTGAGACGCGCTTTGGCAAACCCGTTTTCCTACTTCGCGACTATCGAGGGTCTTATGACGTCGCAGCCGTTTCGCTCATCAGCCGGCAGACGGTAGCGCGCATCGCGCAGGAAACCGGGACGCAGGATGACCCCTGGCGCTTCCGCCCCAATCTGCTCATTGACCTTCAGGGCGGAGGAGCGTTCGATGAACTGAAGTGGGTCGGACGAATTCTTCGCCTCGGCGAGTCAGGGCGCATCGCCGTCACCGAAGCGGACGAACGCTGCGTGCTGATCACACTCGACCCCGCAACCGGCGAGTCCAGTCCGAGCATTCTCAAGTGTGTCGTGCAACAGCACAACAAATGCGCGGGAGTTTATGCGACAGTCCTCACCCCTGGCGAGGTGCGCGCAGGCGATGGCCTCACTTTCGAAGCGTAATCCAGCAAATCATCTACACGAGGTCCTGACTTCCAGACCCTACAACGCTATTGTGTCTAAACCGTCAGATTCTGTCCGCAGGTGAGACGCCTGGTGACAGGGCTTCGATGATCCGGCAGTCCGCAATTAGGCCATCGCCCCGACAGCGGCTAATGATGCGGCGCAGGACATTAGCCAGCCGCTTCAAATCGGAAATTTTCTCCTCCACGTCGGTCAGGTGACGCCTCGTGATCCGGTCCACCTCGGAGCACTTCTGACATCTCTTTGAAGACAAGCGAAGCAGGCCGCGCACTTGATCGAGCGAGAAACCTAGGTCCCGGCAGCGCCGGATGAACCGCAGCCGGTGCAGGTCTTCCTGGTTATAGGCGCGGTAATTGCCATCCGTCCGGGCGGGTCCGGGCACCAGCCCAAGTTGCTCGTAGTAACGAAGGGTTACAACCTTGATGCCGGTCGCCTTCGCCACCTCCCCGATACGCAGCGTCTTAAACATTCCCTTGACCCTATAGCCACCATAGACCCTACACTGAAATCCATGCTTTTGTTGAGGGAAAACGCGTGGACCAGCCGCCGGCGCCCAAGTCTCCGCGGCGTTGGGGTAATCTTCATCGTGATTGCTGTGGCCATGCCATCGCTTGGTCAGGAGCCGCGCGCGACGATTCGCGTCGAGGTGCAATCGGAATCCGTCCCGGTTCCAGGTGCGGAAGTTCAATTGAACGACGTCCCGCTCCGGACCGGCCCGGAGGGTGTCGCCGTGGGTTCGAGCGTTCTCGGCGAAGTGAAGATCGCCGTCACGAAGGAAGGATTCCTGCCCGTTACCACCACCCTTACCGTCGACGAGGTTCGCGAGTGGATCATCACAATGGAACTCCACCCGCAGGAGACTGCCAAAGAAGAGGTCACCGTATATGCCACGCGCAGTGACCGGCGCCTGCAGGACGCTCCGTTGCGGGTCGAAGTGCTGGGCCGCGAGGAAATCGAAGAGAAGCTGCTCATGACACCCGGAGACATCGTCATGATGCTGAACGAAATGGGGGGGATGCGGGTCCAGACGACGTCTCCCTCCCTCGGAGCCGCGAGCGTGCGAATCCAGGGGATGCGTGGGCGCTACACGCGGTTTCTCTCGGACGGCCTGCCCCTGTTCGGCCAGCAGGGCGGAGGGCTGGGACTGCTGCAAATCCCGCCCATGGACCTCGGCCAGGTGGAAGTCATCAAGGGCACAACCTCGGCTCTCTACGGCGCGGGCGCAATGGGCGGCGTGGTCAATCTCATCTCCCGACGGCCGCGCGACAAGCCCATTCATGAGATCCTCGTCAATCGCTCCACGCTGGGCGCGACGGACGTGCCCGTGTTCCTGGCATCGCGCTTTTCGCCCCATTGGAGCGGCTCACTGCTTGCGGGCGGCCACTGGCAGTCGCGCAACGACATCGACAACGACGGCTGGGCCGATCTGCCGGGATACGCGCGCGGCGTAGTGCGGCCGCGCCTCTACTGGGACGGGGGCGGCGGGAAAACAGCTCTGCTCACCGGCGGTGTGACCTATGAGAATCGCGACGGCGGCACCGTTCCCGGTGCGCTCCTACCCGCCACCGACGCGCCCTACCTGGAGGCCCTGGACACGCGGCGCTACGACTTCGGCGGGAACCTGCAGTATCTCATCGGCGGGCGCACCGTGGTCAGCTCGAGGTTTTCAGTCTCATCGCAGCGCCACAGGCACCGCTTCGGCGAAGTTCTAGAAAACGACCGCCATGACTTGCTATTCGGCGAGATCGCAATTCGCGGAACTGCGGGCCGCCATACATGGGTCGGCGGGGCGGCCGTGGAACGTGAAGCTTACGATCCTCGCGATTTCCCCCGCTTCGCTTACGAATACGTCACGCCCGGCGTTTTTCTTCAGGACGATGTGGACATCGCCCGATGGCTCTCGGTTTCGGCGAGCGCTCGCGCTGATTTTCATAATCAATATGGTACTTTCCTCAGCCCCCGAGTGTCAGCGCTGTTCCGCTGGGCGGACTGGACGAGCCGACTCTCGGCAGGAGGAGGGTTCTTCGCGCCCACGCCCCTAACCGAGGAGACCGAAGCGGCGGGCCTCACGCGGCTGACCATTCCTGTGCCGCTGGTGGCCGAGCGCGGACGCAGCGCCTCGCTCGACCTCACCCGGAACTTCAGCCACGCATCCTACACCGCAACTGTTTTTACTTCGAGCGTGCGCCATCCCGTGGCTGCGCGGTGGAGCGATCGCTTCGAACTCATCAACCTGCCCGAGCCAACCACCAATGTCGGCGTAGAGCTGCTGGGCACGTGGCGGAAAGAGCCTTTCGCGGCGACGGCCTCCTACGCCTACACTCGCTCGCGTGAAACGGACGCTGGCCAGCGCGTGGACGTTCCCTTGACGCCACGCCAGGGATTGACGCTGGTCGCGGTGTGGGAAGAAGAAAATCGCGGTCGCATCGGGATTGAGGGCTATTACACGGGACGTCAACGGCTGGAGCAAAATCCGTTTCGCACGGTTTCGGAGCCTTATGTCATTCTTGGCGCGATGGGGGAACTAAACCTCGCCAAGCACCTGCGGCTGTTCGTCAACGTGGAGAACTTGACCAATGTCCGTCAGACCAAATGGGATACTCTCCTGCGACCGAGCCGCACCGTGGACGGGCGCTGGACGGTGGATGCCTGGTCACCTTTGGACGGGCGAGTCATCAACGGCGGTGTCCGGTTCGTGTTCTGATCCCCACTTGGCATTGCCTCAGGACAAAGCTGGGCATGTGACAAAATAGAGAAAAGGTGTGAGCTGAAGTGTTCTGGAATGCTGGTTCAATGGTAGCGCTAACGGGAATCGAACCCGTGTTCCCAGATTGAGAATCTGGTGT
>JACQNR010000321.1 GCA_016202975.1 Acidobacteriota bacterium | reverse complement strand
TACGATCCCACGGGAGTGCTCACTGCCTTCCGCTCCAGCCCTGTGGCCGTGTTCTGGGCCGTGATATTTGCCTCGGGAACCGCCGCCCCGCTGGGGTCCGAAACTTGACCGTAGATGGTTCCGGTGGTCTGGGCGCACAAGCTTGTGGCGACCAATGCTAGGCCCAGAACAACAAATGCAAGCCAAAAAATCCTTGTCCGTTGCATCTTGTCCTCCTTATCTTCTTAAAAGTAGGGTAACGGTGCGACGTCAAAAAAACCGGCCCGCGGCGCGGCAGCAACCCTTCGGTCGCCGCCAAGCCTCAGAACGTCTCGACTCCGTTGAGCGGATAATGCTAGGTGGGTTTCTGTGCTACCAATTGGAATAGGTGCATCAGCTCATGACAAAACCGATTAAGGGCATTTCAATTTCATTTGTCAAGAGTTATTTTTGAGGATGACTTTCCTCATTTTTTTATCTGTGCGAAGCCAGGAAGAGCTGGAGAGGCCAGGCGGCCGGGCCAGAAGTATCTAACATGCAAGAATTCATAAACTCTCCTTGGGAAAGCCGCGGACAATCACCTCGCTTCCTCCACCACAGATCAGCGTCATCCGGGGATGGCGCGGAAAGGAGCAATGTGACTGTCCCCCCTCCACCTTACCCCCGTTAGGGCTCAAACCGAGCCGCGAACTGTGTCACCCCGAGATGGTCGGCCCGGGAATACCACCAACCATGAGGTCTGCGTCACAGCAAGCAGTATTCGGAATCGCAAACTGAATCCGTTTAGCGGTTCGGCGAGAAATCACCTTGCTCCCGCGTCAAAAGCGACCGCTAGCTTCTTGCGGGTTACGATTCGAATCTCCACCGGGTGGCCGCCGCCCCAGGTAATGAAATTGTTTTATTTCATCAGGTTTTCTCGGTGGTCTCGCCCACAATGGCGCCACTCTCGACACGCCAGTGCACCGGATCGCCATCCCAATCCTGCAACGTCTTGCCATCGGAGATTCATTTGAACACAGTGTCGTCGTCTGACATCGACTCGGGAATGATCTGTGGTGGGGGCGGCGTTGGTTCCGCTACTCGGGTGAGCCGTACGAACCACGGCAGATCTGCAAAGGCATTCACAGTGAGGAAAATGCGACAAAACTTTGGACCTCCAAAGACAACTGCCGTGACCAGTACTCGACTGAACGCGCCTTTATGCCAGTACTTCGGTACCGGTCGGGGCGAACGCAAATCAATCGAATGGTGTAGTGCATTCAGAATATGCAACGCCAATGACGTCCAGCCTATTCATGCACCATCGCTCCCTTACGCGTGCCAATACATTGCACCATGCGATCATTTGCGCCTTTCCAATACCAGGACCCAATCTGGCGCGTAAGGAAACCTCTCAGGCCTGTAAGCATCCAAGAGAATGAGTTTGGTTCTACCGAACGCCTCCCACTCGGGTGAGCCGCTCATCTCCCCGCGGTAAACGCCGCGAGCGTCGTAGAGCTTCCTTTCCAAGAGCTCGTCCTTCACCAGAGCAGGACTCCCGCGAACTTCGAAGTTGCCGAACGCCGTCTTGAAATCCCCTCGGTGCATAACCCCCACCCCACCAGTGGCAGCCCCAGGGGGCGGATCCGAGGGCAATCCCAATGAGACGATGGGAGAAGTAAACGTGTGTTGCCCATCTGTAATGGATACAATCCCAAATCCGTCGCGCAGTTCTGTGCTCAGCCGAACGTTGGCGCCGACTACCGGCGCTGCGGTTTGCCCTATTGGGGGTCCTTCCTCCCCCTTGCTACGACGTCTCAAGAAAATAGCCTGCTCACTGCGTGAGTAAGCTGCAGAGATGTAGTTGTCGGGGTCTTGGTAGCGGAGAATCAAAGCTACGTCGGCATCCGCCTTGATGTCCACCGCCGCAACAAGATTTGCTTCGCTGAGCTTCTTGACCAACGAAATGGTGGAATGGTCGCGAGTCTGCGTCACCCATGTGGATACCTGGCGATCTCGCGCGGAGTCTTGGAAGATTACGCGCCCAGGCTCTGGCCGCTGGACAGTCCCGAGGTCTACCTTGATTCCAAGCGACGGATCCCAAAAATACGCACCGTAGAGAATGCCGGGCTCGAGATGGAGCACTGTGGGCGGATCGGGAGACGCCAATCCAAAGTACGGCGCATAGATAAAACGTACTTCGCCGGGGATTCCAGCGGCGTAAGGGAGGCGGAAAGTACCGTTCCGCTTCTTCCATTCCCCGGCCGGCACTTCGCTTTCCGACGGCAAGGGGGACTTCGCCAGAGCCGAACGATACGGGTCAAAAAAATCCCTACCGATGTGCGGAATTTCCGCGTTGGGGTCGAACAGGGTCGTGCCTCGCGGTACGACCCATTCTGGATGCGGAGTGAAGCGGTGCCAGGGATATTGCCGAAGGAGCTTCGCGCCCAAGCCGATCTGGTAGGAACCCGGGAGGATCATGCCTTCCTCCCACGTCAGGATCGACAACTTCGCGCGTTGAAAGGGTTTATCCGCGCTATACGCCTCCCAGGTTCCAACGGCCCCGTAAGTGTGGCCAGCCGCCCCGTTCAGCATTGACAACCAGAAGGCGACCCGTTGGGTATCCTGCAGGTTCCACCCGCCAAGTTGTTCGTAGTCAATCTCACCCATAACGACTGGCTTCATGGCACGTGCGTATCGCGTGGTCATTTGAGCCACTCCAAGGGCAATGCTGTACCATCCCGAGTGACTTGGCTGGGTGAGATCAAAATCAATCAACGATGAATCCTGGAGCGGATCAGGGGTTATACCCTCATGAGCGGTGAGCGGATGGCGGTACGGGTCACTCGCCCGAATATACCGCGCCACCTCGGTCCATCCTCCCGGGATATCTTGCGCATGCACCATCCAGGGATAAGCGGGCTTGTCGCTTGGAGGGGGATCGTTGATCTCGCCTCCCACAATCCAGAACACCGGATAACCGCCGTAACGGGCGATGACGTACCGCCAGTGCTTCTTCATCTTGGCCACGCCCATCTGGGCGAGCACCTGGTGCCAGCCGCCGACGATGGCGGGAGTCAATCCGTTGTCGAGCAGATGCTGAATGCGCCGGTCAGCATAGTCAAAATATTGCGGGTTGATCCTTTTGAATTCCGGCTCCCATACACACCCACCCTCATTGCAGAAACCCGGATCGCTGGGCGCCAATTCTTCATTCGACGGAATGAGCCCAGCGACAATCTGGATGACCGTGAAGCCCTTGGCCTTCCGGTCCGCCGTCAGCCTCTGAAAGCCTTCCCACGGCAAGCGATCGGATAATCCTGTCCACCAGGTATCGCCCAGCCAGTAGAGGGGCGTTCCGTCGGCGTGCTCGAAATAACGCTTGTTCGAACTGACGCGCGGAGGGCCGTGCCGCAACAGGGCATTGGTGCCCGTGTAGGCGGTGATTGTCACCCGCCCTTCGTGTCCATTGAGGTCGGGATTGCTCGCGTCTGTGCTCTCCAGGTGATAGCTATACTCGCCCGGCGAGGGCGGAGCGAAACGCACCGTCCACTCGCTGCCCCCCCGCCAAAACGTCGGCACCCGCCAGCTTGCCCCGTCTTTGCTGAAAATAACGTCCACATCCACGTCGTTGAAGGGATCCGCGTAGGCTTTTCGGGACTCGATCGTCCACTCGACCATGCGCTCCGGCGTAGCGGGGGGACGCGCACTCCCAGTGGCCAGCCCCACTTTGAGAGACGCCACCAATGCAACCAGGCAGATGACGATGTTGGTTGCATGGAGCACTGACGATCCTCTTCCTCTGTTTTTCATAGTGGTCCTTTCACTTTGAGAGTTTCCGCGACCAGCCATTGCGGACCGAAACGGTACTAGGCACGAACTCGATGCCCATGCGAAACCAAACATGCCTTAGACAAACCCCGTCAAGGGGAATGGTATGGGCGATCATTTTTGCGCATCCAATACCAGCACCCAATCCTGGCGAAATGGGACCCTTTCTGGCCTGTATGCGTCCAGCAGAATGATCTTACTTCTGCCGTACTGATCCCATTCCGCAGAACCGCTCATTTCTCCCCGGAATACGCCGTTCGCATCGTAGAGTTTTCGCTCCAAGTTCTTATCGTCGACCAATCTCGGACTCGCGCAAAACTCGAAGTCACCCAGAGCGCCAAGAGATTTGGATCGATGCATGACACCTACTCTGCCGGCTGAACTAACTGCAGCTGGGCGACGTGAGTCCAGTGAGACTATGGGCGAAGTGACGGTGTTTCGCCCATCCGTAACTGACACAATCCCATAGCTGTCGCGAAGCTCGGCGCTCAATCGAATGGCGTCGCCGAGACGAGGCAGTGTCGTCTTGCCCAGCTGCGCTCTCTCTTTTCCTGCAACGCGATATGTCAGAAAGATCGCCTTTTCGGCGGCTGAATAGTTAGCCGCAATGTAGCTGTTTTCGTCATGGTAGCGGAAAATTAATGCGGCTTCAGCGTTGAGAGTCGTTTCGACTCGCGCAGCCCCATTGACCTCGGAGACTCCCCTCACTAGGGACACAAACTGCTCGCCGGCGTTTGGGTCGCCGTCTAATGGTTTTTCCCAGGTCCAATCTGCCGCTTGACGATTTTTTCGCGTGTCTTTGAAGACAACGCGCCCAGGCTGCGGACGCTCGACTGTACCTAAGTCCACTTTGATGCCCAGCATGGGATCCCAATAGTATGCGTGATAGCGGATGCCGGACTCCAGACCCAGAACCGTTGGCGATCCGGGCGTGATCACCCCAAAATAGGGGATATAGATCATGCGGACCTCGCGGGGGACACCAGCAGCATACGGTTGCCGGAATGTTCCCTGTCGGTATTTCCATTCGCCGGTGGGAACCTCATTTTCCAAAGGCCGCGCCGACGTCTGCAAAGCGGCAGAATGTGCGTACATGAGATCCAAATCGATCTCGCGGATGCTGTTATTGGGCTCGAAGAGCGTTGTTCCTCGCGGTGTCACCCATTCCGGATGCGGCGCGAACCGATACCAGGGAAACTTCCGCAGAAATTTGGCGTTGAGCGCCACTTGCGTCGAACCTGGGAAATTCATCGCCTCCTCCCAAGTCGACAATGACCATCGGGTTCGGTGCAGCGGCTTGTCTGCGGCATAGGCCTCGGCTATCTCGATCGTGCCATACGAGTGCCCCGCCGCCCCGTTCAGCATTGCCAGCCAGAATGCGGCCCGCTGGGAATCCTGAAAATTTTCCGCACCAAGCTGTTCGTAGGCAACCTCTCCCTGAACCACCGGCTTTGTCGGCGCGCGTGCATACAGCGCTGTGAGTTGCGCAACCTCCGTAGCTAGGCTGGCCCAACCGAATTGCCCCGGTTGCGGAAGATCAAAATCGGTCAGCGAGGCCTCAACGAGGCCC
Organism: Acidobacteriota bacterium; assembly: GCA_016202975.1. GTDB lineage: Bacteria > Acidobacteriota > Terriglobia > UBA7540 > UBA7540 > JACQNR01. The sequence goes on along the minus strand of JACQNR010000321.1, from coordinate 1,294 downwards.
CCGTGAATGGGAGGCGGGAATTCATGGGTCGTGATTGGATGGTGATAGGGGTCGGTCCGACGGATATATCGTGCAACTTCCGCCCAAATATCGCCCTTGACCTTTAGATCCAGCGCTTCTATGAAACCCGCGTTTTTTTCGTCATTCGCCAGCGGCTGGAAGATCTCCCCACCTACAATCCAGAAGACGGGATAAGCCCCATACCGCGCGATGAGATAACGCCAATGTTTTGTGAGCTTGTTCGCCCTCATCTCGCTGGCGACATTTTGCCACCCGCCGACCAGGGCTAGCGTGATCTCGGAATCGACCAGATGTTTAATCCTCCGGTCTGCGTAGTCAAAGTAGCGCGGGTTAATGCGGGTCAAAGTCGCGTCCCATACGCAGCCTCCCTCGTTACAGAAGCCGGGATCCGCCGGCGGCTTTTCCTCCCCTGGGACAAGACCAGCCACGATCTGGACAACCGTGAAGCCTTTGGCCTTCCGATCCGCCGTCAGCTTCTGAAAACCTTCCCAGCTCAGCCGATCCGACATGCCGGTCCACCACGTGTCGCCCAGCCAGTAGAAGGGCGTTCCGTCGGCGTGTTCGAAATAGCGCTTGTTGGCGCTCACCCGCAACATGCCATGCCGCAGCAGGGCATTGGTGCCGGCGTAGGCGGTGATCGTGACCCGCCCTCCGCGCCCATTGAGGTCGGGATTCCTTTGATCGGTGCTCTCCAGATGATAGGTGTACTCGCCCGGCGAGGGCGGGGCGAAACGCACGGTCCACTTACTGCCTCCGCGCCAGAACGTCGGGACGCGCCAAGACTCGCCGTCTTTACTAAATATGACGTCCACATCCACGTCGTTGAAGGGATCCGGATAAGCCTTTCTTGATTCGAATGTCCACTCGAACATCCGGCTTTGCGTTGCGGAAAGCGGTGAATTCGCTGCCCCCATCGCTACGGGGGACAACAGCAAAACAATCACTGCCCGAATCACGTGCTTCATGACTGCCGACTGAAAAAAACGCATGAAACGAGAGCAAAAATGAATTTTCCCAAGCGGACCTAATGTGCACCCGGCGGGGTTCCCGTCAACCGGAATTTGCGATTTGAGCTATGCCTTCGCCTAGATCTGGAAAAGGGCGCAGGTCCCACTGGCAACCAATGCTCAGCCTACTTTCCGCCCAAGCCGCCCGGAGGTACGGTCGGCCGCTATCCGCTGATCTTCTCGGCTGGCTTCGAGGGTATTTCCTGAGGACGGCTGGGCCGAGTCCGGGTCTCGTAGGGGCTGCACACAGCCGCTGATGTTCACCC